>CAIYXG010000435.1 GCA_903930035.1 uncultured Actinomycetes bacterium
CGACGACCGGGTAGGTGGACACGGCCACGAGCCGGCCGCGACGTCCGCCGCCCGTCGCGACGGTGCGGCCCCCGCGCTGGCCGAGCAGCACGTCCCCCGCGCGCGCCCTCGAGCGCCGCGGCCAGCTCGCGGACGAACACCGGAGTGGCCGGCCAGAGCACCGAGGCGGCGACGTCGGTCACGGCCACGTCGCCGGTCACCAGGCGCAGGCGGGCCTCGGCGTCGTGGTGGCGCTGCGAGTAGGCCACGGTGGTCTCCCGGACGCCGCCCGCCGCCGCCCGGTCCGGGCCGGCGTCCGGCGTGGCACGGGCCGGGTCGACGGTCAGGTCGACCAGCTCGACGTCCCAGCCGTCGTCGGCCAGGGACCGCAACAGGTGCTGGGCGCGCTCGGGGCCGCCGCCCGCTGCGTCGACGACCGGGTAGGTGGACACGGCCACGAGCCGGCCGCGACGTCCGCCGCCCGTCGCAGCGGTGCGGCCCCCGCGCCGGCCGAGCAGCTCGTCCACCGCGCGCTCCCAGGTCACCTGTGCGGCGCGCTGCCACCCGGCCCGGGCCAGACGCTCTGCCGTCGCCGTGTCGTCGAGGAGCTGCGTCATCGCCCCGGCGAGCGCCGCAGGGTCGGGGTCGACCACCAGGCCGTTCTCGCCGTCGACGACCAGCTCGGTGGGTCCGCCGGCGTCGGTCAGGGTCACCACCGGCCGGCCGTGGTGGTGGGCCTCGAGCGTGACGTAGCCGAAGTCCTCCCGTGCCGGGGTCACGACCACGGCGCGGGCGGTGGCGTAGAGCTGGCGCAGGGCGTCGTCGTCGACCCGGCCGGCGAACAAGATGCGGGGGTCGTCGCCCGCCAGCTCGCGCAGGCGGTCCCCGTCCGGCCCCTCGCCGACCACCGTCAGGGTGGCGTCGTCACGGTCGAGGCGCTGCAGCGCGGCGATCGCCAGGTCGACCCGCTTGATGCGCTCGAGGCGTGAGACCACCAGGAAGTTGCGGCCGAGCTCGCCCGGACGAGCGGCCCGCAGGGCGCTCGGCGGGTGCACGACCCGGACGGCGACCTCGGGCGGGAAGTAGTCGGCGCGGCGGGCGACGACGTCAGAGATGGCGGCGTGGCGCCGGACACGACGGCCGTCGAGCGCCCACCGGTCGAGGAACTGCACGACGGCCCGGCTGAACGGTCCGGGGAGTGCGAGGGCGCCCTCGGGCCCGGTGGCGCCCGCGCCGAGGCGGTCGGCCGCCGACCTGACCAGGTCCATGACCTCGAACGGGTCGGCCGTGCGCGGCCCGCGGGCCACCAGGTCGCGGACCGCCAGCAGGTCGGGGTCGTCGGGGAGCCGCCGGTCCTCGAACACCTCGGCGCGGTACGAGTCGTAGAGCCCGCGCAGCGGGTGGAGCATCCATACGACGTGGTGGGGGTGGTCGACCATCCAGGCCGGGTACTTGCCGGTGACCACCGCGTCGACGTGGCTCAGGTCGAGCAGTGCGAACTGCTCGTACGCGTCCATCAGGTCGGCCAGCGTGAACTCCCGGACGGGGAGCTTCACCAGGTCGGCCTCGACGCCGGCGTCGAGCAGGCCCTCCACGAGCCCGTCCCACAGCCGTTCGGCGCCGCCGCGCCGCAGCGGGACCGGGCTGGGGGCGACGACGGCGACGGACCGGGGGAGGGGGCTCACCGGCTGCCCCGGTGCCGGGCCGCCACGAGCCGCGAGCGGGTGCGCAGCTCGGGCTGGAGGGCCGAGCCCACGGTGCCGGAGGTGGCGTCGCGCACGACGGCGTCCATGTAGGCGGCGACGGCACCGGCCGAGTAGCCCAGGCGTTGCAGGGCCTCGGGCACGGTGCGGTTGACGA
>CAIYXG010000436.1 GCA_903930035.1 uncultured Actinomycetes bacterium
GCGGCCGTCGGGGCTGCCGTCGACGGCGGGGACCCGGCTGCCGAGGAGTGAGCCGCACGCGCCCGGAGGGTGGCGCGACCAGCGTCCTGGTCGCCGCCCTGCTGGCGACCACGGTGCTCGTGGCACTGGGACTGGGGCGGCTCGCCACGGCGGCGGTGGGGCGTGCCCGCACCGACGCAGTGGCCGACCTGACGGCGCTCGCCGCTGTGTCGGGCGGCGCCGACGCGGCCCGACGAGTGGCGACCGCCGCCGGTGGGGACCTGGTGGACCTCGTCGCCGGCGCCGACGGGCGACGGACCGTGGTGGTCCGCCTCGGTGGCACGACGTCGACGGCCGCCGCCGCTCCCGGACCGCCGGTCGTGCCGGGCTGACAGACCCTGTCCGGCCGAGCGACGGACAGTAGGGTGACGCCGTGACTGCAGCGGCTGGGACCGACACCTCTGGTGACCAGGCGGCGGGTGAGGAGACCGCGCCGTCCGGCGGGTCCTCGTCGTCCCGGGGCCAGCGGTTCGAGGCCCGCAAGGTCAAGCGGCTGGTGCGGCACGTCGACCCGTGGTCGATGCTCAAGCTGTCGACCCTGGTGGCGCTCAGCATGTGGCTCACCGTGATGATCGCAGCGGTCATCCTCTGGACGGTCGGTCGGAACTCCGGTGCGATCGGCAGCATCGAGGAGTTCGTGAACTCGTCGCTGTCCCTGCAGGACTGGCAGCTCGACGGCACGTTCCTGTTCCGCCAGTTCGGCCTGGTCTCCCTGCTGGTCTTCCTGGGCATGGCGGTCATGACCACGGTCGCGACGCTCGTGTTCAACCTGGTGAGCGACATCATCGGCGGCGTCTGGGTCACGGTCATCGAGGAAGAGACCGCCCGCCCCGTCGCCGGCAGCTGACGGCCGCCGTCGCTGCGGGCCCTGCCGGCCGGCCGCACCGTCTTGCCGACACTGGTGGACCCTCGGGTACGCTCACCGTCCCGTCCGGTCGTGGCCGGAGCTGCGGGGCTATAGCTCAGTTGGTTAGAGCGCACCCCTGATAAGGGTGAGGTCGCTGGTTCGACTCCAGCTAGCCCCACTTCCACCGCAGCGTTCGCTGCGGGGTCCGAGGAGGAGCCGTGCGCGGTCTGCGTCGAGCAGTGGTGGCAGTCGCCATCGGCGGCGTCATCGCCGGCCTGGTCCGCCTGCGCGGCACCGACGCCACCCCGCCCCAGCAGGGCGGCTGGCGCGAGCTCGAGGGCCAGGACCTCACGTGACGTCCCCGGCCGGACGCGGCCGGGTGGCCGTGGTGGGCGCCGGCATCGTCGGTGCCCGCACGGTGCGGGAGCTCCTCGGCCCGGGGGCCGACGGTGCGCCGACCAACGACGGCGTGGTGCTGGTCTCACGCCGTGAGGACCGTCTGCGAGAGCTGGCACCCGTCTACGGGTCGCATGTCGCCACCGTCCGGGCCGACGGCCTGCCCGCCCTCCCCGACGACGTGGGCGTGGTCGTGGTCGCCCGGGAGCAGGGTGCGCAGCTTGCCGTCGCCGAGGCGGCGGTCCGTGCCGGCCGGCAGGTGGTGTCCGTCGGGGACGACCCCGAGGACGTCGAGGCCCTGCTCTCACTGGCCGGCGCGGCCCGGGACGCAGGGGTCGCCCTCGTCGCCGGCGTGGCCATGGCGCCGGGTCTCAGCTGTGTGCTGGCGCGGCACGCTGCGACCCAGCTCGACTCGGTCGACGAGATCCACGTCGCCCGCGACGGCGTCGCCGGTCCGGCCTGCGCCCGCCAGCGGCTCCGTGCGCTCCGCGGCGGGGCGGTGGACTGGCGCGACGGCGCCTACGTCCGACGGCCCGGCTTCTCGGGCAGGGAGCTCTGCTGGTTCCCCGACCCGGTGGGTGCCCGCGACTGCTACCGGGCGTCGCTCGCCGACCCCTACCTGCTGGTACCGGCCTTTCCCGGCGTCAGCCGGGTGACCGCCCGGCTCGCCGCCTCCCGCCGGGACCGGGCGCTGGCTCCGCTGCCGGTGCTCCTGCCACCGCCCGCCGAAGGTGGGCCGGGCGCGCTCCGGGTGGAGGTGCGCGGCGACCTGGCCGGCGCACGGGAGACCATTGTCCACGGGGTGTTCGACCGGCCCGGCATCGTGGCCTCTGCCCTGGCCGCCGTGGTCGCGACCGACGTCGTGGCTGGTCTGGCACCGGGCGCGTCGGGTCTGGCAGCCGTGACGGACACCGTGCCGCTGCTCGCCGAGCTGGCGCGCCGCGGGGTGCGGGTGGCCCGGTTCCACGGCGGTTCCTAGACCGGTCCGGATTTCTCCGGATTTCGGCTCAACATCGTCGGCCGGAGGGCCGATAGACCCTCTGCAACTGATCGTTCGTGGGCCAACTCCCCAGTGCTGGCGCGGATTTTGGGAAATTCGGGAAATTTCTCGAAAAATCGCTCAAGTTGCCCCTGCGCGCGCGCCGATACCCCCTGAGCCGACAGGCGACGGCGAACTCAGGGGGATCCACATGGGCGACATGAACGGCACCAGCAAGCGACCACGGACCGGCAGCAAGGTCCGCAGCACCAACAGCTCGACTGAGGATGCGGCGGCCACCAGGACTCCGGCCGAGGTTGCGGCGCTGGTCGAGGAGCACCTGGACCTGGTCCACCACGTCGTGTTCCAGGTGGCGGTGCACTTCCCCCGCCACGTCGACCGGGACGACCTGGCCCGGGCCGGGGCACTCGGACTGGTCGAGGCGGCCCGCCGCTACGAGGCGGCCCGGGGCGTGCCCTTCAACCGGTTCGCCGCCCAGCGCATCCGTGGCGCCATCATCGACGCCGTCCGGTCCGCGGACTGGGCGCCCCGTTCCGTCCGGGTCCAGGCCCGACGGCTCGACGCGGCGGAGCTCGAGCTGTCGACCCGGCTCGGCCGTGCGCCGTCGGCGGCGGAGACCGCCGCCGCGCTCGGGATGTCGCTCGACGACCTGGCCGCCCTGCGCGAGCGGCTCTACCGCTCGGTGGTGCTGGCCTTCGAGCACATGACGGTGGACACCGAGGACGAGGAGCTGTCCCTGCTCGACGTCATCGAGGACCGCACCGCGGTGGAGCCGTCCGCCGAGCTCGAGGACCGTGAGCTGCACACGTACCTCCGTGACGCCGTGGCCCTGCTGCCCGAGCGCCACCGTCTGGTGGTGGTGGGCTACTTCCTGGAGGAGCGCACGTCGGACGACCTGGCCCGGTTCCTGGGCGTGACCGAGTCGCGGATCTCGCAGATGCGGTCCGAGGCACTGGCCATGCTCAAGGACGGCATCGAGCGCCAGTACCGGCCGGAGGCCGAGGACGAGCCCGTCGTGGACGTCACGCTCGTCGAGCGCCGCCGTGCCCGCTACGCCGAGGCCATCGGCAACGCCCGGGCGTGGGACGACCGCATCGTCGAGCTCGACGACATGGACGTGGCACTCGCCGAGCTGCTCGCCGGGGCCGTCTGACCCCGGTCCCTGGCCCGCCGGCCCGCCGGCGTCAGGGGTTGAGGACCTTGAGCAGCTCGTCGTGGAACTTGCCGTTGCTGGCCAGCGCAGAGAAGGTCGGGCCCGTCCCGTCCGGGTCCGAGGCCGGCCCGCCGTCGAGTGAGGTGATCGTGCCGCCTGCTTCGGGGATCACCACCAGCAGGGCCGCCAGGTCCCACCACGCCAGTCCACGGTCGCACATGGCCTCGATGCGCCCCGACGCCACCAGGGCGTAGCCGTAGGCGTCGCCCCAGGTCCGTAGCTGCAGGAACTGGTCGGCCAGGCGCTGGTACTCCTCGGGCGTCCACTGACCGAGCCAGGTGGTGGACAGGTAGGAGCCCGGCACCCGGTCCCGGTCCGAGACGCGGCACGGCTCACCGTTGAGGAAGCACCCCAGGCCACGGCCGGCGTAGACGGTCTCGCCGAGCGCAGGCAGGTTGATGATGCCGATGGCCGGGCCGTGCTCGTCCTCGAGGTAGAGCAGGTTGGAGTAGAGGCCGACGCCGTGCTTGAAGGCCTTGGTGCCGTCGATCGGGTCGATGACCCAGCAACGTCCGGACGTGCCCTCGACGTCGTCCTCCTCCTCGCCCCGGACGGTGTCGTCCGGGTAGGCGGCCGTGATCGCCTCCCGGAGGAAGCGCTCGGCGGCCTTGTCGGCCGCCGTGACCGGGGAGCCGTCGCCCTTCCGGTCCACGTCCAGCTCGGCGCTGCGGAACCACTTGAGCGTGAGCTCGCCGGCCGCCCGCGCCCAGCCCACGGCCTCCTTGAGGAGGTCCTTGTCGACCGTCGTCATCGTCGCCGGTCAGACCTGCGGGATGTTGGCCATGGCCTCGGCGACCTTGGCCTCGGGGTAGTCGTAGTCCTCGAGCTGGCCCTCGAAGTAGGCGGTGTAGGCCGCCATGTCGAGCATGCCGTGGCCGCA
>CAIYXG010000437.1 GCA_903930035.1 uncultured Actinomycetes bacterium
CCCAGATCGTGGGGCCGCCGGCGCCCAGCACCTGCGCGCCCATGCGGTTCAGGAACGCGGCCAGGTCGGCGATCTCGGGCTCGCGGGCGGCGTTGTGGATGGTCGTGCGCCCCTCGGCCAGCACGGCGGCCATGAGCACGTTCTCGGTGGCCCCGACGCTCGGGTACTCGAAGGTGACCTCGGCGCCCGTCAGGCGGTCGGCCCGGCCCTCGACCACGCCGTCGCCGAGCGTGAACGTGGCGCCGAGCGCCTCGAGGCCGCGCAGGTGCATGTCGATGGGGCGGGTCCCGAAGTCGTCGCCGCCCGGCAGCGACAGCCGGACGCTCCCCGTGGCGGCGAGCAGCGGGCCGATCAGCGCCGTCGACGCCCGCATGCGCTCGACCAGCTCGGCCGGCGCCTCGGGCAGGACCTCGGCGCCACGGACCACCTCGAGGGCGCCGTCGTCCCGACGCTGGGTGGTCATGCCGAGCGCGTGCAGGACCCCGCACATGTGGTGGACGTCGGAGATCTCGGGGACGCTGCGCAGGACGTAGCGGCCCTCTGCCAGCGTGCACGCCACCATCAGCTTGAGCGCGGAGTTCTTGGCCCCGCCGACCGGGACCGAGCCGGAGAGGGGCCCCGCGGGGCGCACGACGAACTCAGACACGGCCCCAAGTATGGACGGCGGCCCCGGCCCCCACCGCAATGCCCCGGGTAGGGTCGCGCCCGGTGCCGCGCCTGACCCAGACCCTCGAGCTCGACGCGGACGGACTGTCGCGACGGCTGCGCCCGCGCGACGACCTGCTGGTCCAGGAGACGCCCCCGGACCCGGCGGCGGCCGACGGCGCCACGAGCGGCCACGTCGCCTTCGGGGCCGCCGAGGGCCCGTTCGACCAGTACGAGCGCACGGTCGAGTGGACCACCCGGGCCGACGGCACGACCACCGCGACCGAGTCGTTCCGGTGGAAGGCCGCCATCCCCTACTGGGGTGCGCTCTACCGGCCGCTCGCCGCCCGGGCGCTGCGCGACGGGATCGCCCCCGGGCGCCGGCCCTGGTGGTCCACCCCCGACCGGCTGTCGGCGCGCCAGTCCACGCTGGTCGCGGCCATGGCGCTGCACTCGATGGTCGGCGGCGCGCTCTTCGCCATGCTCACCCAGGTCCTGACCTTCGCGTCCGAGGACCTGGGCAACGGGACCAGCCAGCAGCAGGGGGACGTGTTCGCGGTGGTCCGCCTGGGCGTGGTGGTGACGGTCCTGGTGACCGCGCTGGCCGACCGGGTGGGGCGCCGCCGCATCGCCGTGTGGTCGTTCACCGCCGCCGCGCTGCTCACGGTGGCCTCCGCGCTCGTCCCCTCGCTCGGGGCGCTGACCGTGCTGCAGCTCCTGGCCCGCAACCTGCTGATCGCCGGGCTGCTGTGCGTGGACACGATCGTCATCGAGGAGCTGCCGGCCGGGTCGCGCGCCATGGCCAGCGGGCTGGGCGCCATGGCCTACGGGCTCGGCGCCGGGCTGGTCATCATGTGCCTCCCCCTGGCCGGCGTGGCGCCGTGGGGCTGGCGCCTGGTGTTCCTGGCCGGCGGCCTGACGCTGCCGCTGCTGTGGCACGCCCGGCGCTACGTCCCGGAGAGCGGGCGGTACACCGAGCTGGCCGCGGCGCGGCGG
>CAIYXG010000438.1 GCA_903930035.1 uncultured Actinomycetes bacterium
CGTCATCGACGTCGCGACCCAGCAGACCTGGCTGGTGATCCTGGACTCCAGGGGACGCAACGTCGTCTACCTGACCGACCAGGGCCCCCGGGAGACCGACGGCGTCCGGCCGACCCGGCTCATCCGTCGCGCCTGCGTCAACGGCGTGAACCAGCCGGCGGCCATCGTGGCCGAGCGCCTCGAGGAGCTGCCGGCACCAGAGGGGCCCGGGTCCGTCCCGGTCTCGGTGGAGTGCACCAACCGGGTCGGCTACACGGCCGAGTCGGACGTCTGCGGCCAGCTGACGCTCAAGGTCAAGGGCGCGCGTGGCGCCGTGGTGACCGTGAAGTCGGAGCGTCGGCTGCGGGCCGTGCGCGACGTCACCCTCCAGCCCGTGGCCGACATCCGGTGCGCGCCGTCGTGCACCGAGTTCCGTGGCGCCAGCAACAGCGTCGACGTGGTGCTCGACGGGTCGTTCTCGTCGAGCCCGGTCGGGACGCCGACCTACGCGTGGTCGTTCGACGACCCGGCCATCCCCCGCCAGACCGGCGACCGGACCGACCCCATCAACCTGACCTGCACCAACTCCATGGCCAGGTGGAACCCGGCCATCAAGGGCTGCGTCTACAAGGCCACGCTGACCATCACCGACCCCCGCGGCCAGACCGCCACCCGGGACCAGAACATCACCGTCCTCAACGCGTCGCCGGTGGTGGCGGTCACCCCGCTCGGCGTGAACGGGTTCCGGTCCGAGTGGGTGTGCTTCGACGCCAGCGGCACGGTGGACCCCGACGACCCCACCGGGCAGGGGCTCAGCTTCTCCTGGGCCTTCGACGACCCCACCAGTGCCGCCAACTCGGCCACGGGCCCGGGCACCGCCGTGGCCGACTGCGCGACCGGCTACAACGGCCCGGGGGTGGTCTCGCACCAGTACCTCTCGCTCACCGGCACCTCGCAGCGGACCGCCGTGCTGACCGTGACCGACGGCGAGGGCGTCGTCCAGACGGTGCGCATCCCGATCCGCATCGAGAACAAGCCGCCGGTCGCGGTCATCACGTCGACCGTCTCGGGCGTGGACCTGCCGTCCGGCGAGATCATCTGGGACGGCTCGGAGTCCTCGGACCCCGACGGCAACGCCGCCCACGACGGCCCGTCGGCCGTGGCCTCCTACGAGTGGAGCGTCACCGACGCCAACGGCAACGCCTTCAAGTGCTGCGACGAGTCCGTGGCCACCAACGTCCAGGGCGTCCGGGGCGCCACGCTGCGGCTGCCCGCGCCGGGCATCACGTCGGCCGGCATCTACACCGTGACGCTGCGCGTGACCGACGCCGAGGGCCAGTCCGCCAGCACCACGCGGGTGGTCAGCACCAACACCCGGCCCCGAGCCGTCATCTCCCAGCGCACGCCGGACAAGGCCGTCATCACCCCCGAGAACGGCGAGGTGTCCTACACGCTCGACGGCGGGCCCAACGGTGCCGACGCCGGGTCGTTCGACGTCGACCAGGGCGGGTTCGTCAAGACCTACAAGTGGGAGTTCTGGACCGCCAGCACCACCTCGCCGCCGACGCAGGCCTGTACCGCGGCGGTGGCGCCGCCGTGCGTCCTGGACGGTGGCACGTCGCCCACCATCACCTTCGGCCCCGCCCAGGCCAACCGGGTCCC
>CAIYXG010000439.1 GCA_903930035.1 uncultured Actinomycetes bacterium
CTGCTTCTTGCCCGACCCGCCCTTCTTCGGGGACGCCTTCTTGGCCGACGCGCCCTTCTTCGGGGCCGCCTTCTTGGCCGACGCGCCCTTCTTCGGGGCCGCCTTCTTCTTGGCGGCGCGGGTCGAGGTGGCGGTGGCGGGCGACTTCCTGGCGGCCGCGGCAGCGGCGGCCGACGAGGACGAGGAGTCCGGCGTGCCGGGGGACGAAGGTGCCATGGGCATGGTCTACCCGAACTGCCGGGCGAGCGTCAGGCTGATGCGGACGGACGCTGGCCCGACGCCAGCTCGGCGAAGAGCTCCAGGGCTCCACGGGTGTCGCCGGCCCAGGCGTCAGCACCCAGGTCCAGGGCGCGGTCCCGGTCGGTCATGGCGCCGCCGCCGACCACCACCGGCGCCTCGATCCCGGCAGCCTTGACGGCCGCCGTGGCCTCCACGAGCGAGTCGTCGAGCCCGGTCGCCGTGACACACATGGCGACCGCCACCAGCCGGTCGGCGTCGTGGGCGGCGTGCACGAAGCTGTCGGCCGGGGTGTCGGCGCCCAGGTCGACGACCTCCAGGCCCAGCCCGCGGAGCAGGTCGGCCATCATCGCCGTCGGGAGCGAGTGCCGGTCGCCGGCGACCGACCCCAGCACGACCGTGCCGCGCTTCCGGCCGGGCCGGGCGAAGCGGGGGCCGAGCCGGGCGATGAGGCGGAGCGCCACGGCGGACGCACGGTGCTCCTCGGCGATCGAGATCTCGCCGTCGGCCCAGCGAGTGCCGATCGACGCCATCGACGGCGACAGCAGGTCGAGCAGGACCTCGTCGGGGTCGGCGCCGGCGGCCATGGCGGCGTCGAGCACGCCCCAGGCGCCGGCCTCGTCGCCCGCCACGAGACGGGACTCCAGCCGGGCCCGGTGGGCGGCCCGGGGGCTGCCGCCCGCCCGCTGGACGTGCTGGGACTCGGGGTCCTCGCCCGCGGCCAACCGCTGCAGGTCGGTGATGTCGATCCGCCAGGTGCTGCCCACCTTCCGGGCGGGAAGGCGGCCGCTCCGGACGTACCGGTAGGCGGTCATGTAGTGCACGCCGATGGACTCGGCGGCGTCCCGCAACGAGACGGTGCCGTCGGCGGCCGTCTCGATCGGACCGGCGTCCGGTGACCCGGCGCCGGCGTCAGACGACACCGCTGGACTCTCCGAGGAGGTGCTTGGCCACCGCGCGCCACGACGGGTGGAGCAGCTTGGCCATGGCCCGGTGCTCGAGCTGGCGGATGCGTGCCCGGGAGAGACCGATGTGCTCGGCCACCTGCGCCACCGACAGTGGCTCCCCGTCGCCGGCGAACCCGAAGCGGAGCTGCATGATGAGGCGCTCGCGGTCGTCGAGGACCGACATCATCTCGTCGACCTCGGACGGCAGGAGACGGTCGGTCACGGCGTCCACCTCGGCCCGGGCGAGCGGGTCCTCGATGAAGTCGCTCAGCTCGGCACCGCCGTCGTCGCCGACGGCGCCGGACAGCGAGACGGTGTCCGTGTTGAGGCGGAGCAGCTCGGCCACGCGCTCCTCGGAGAGGTTGGTGGCCTCGGCCAGCTCGGCGTTGCTGGGGCGACGGCCGACGGCCTGCTCCATGCCCACGACCGCCTCGCGCAGCCGCAGGAGCTCGTCGTTGGCGCGGGACGGGAGCCGCACCGTGGACCGGCTGCCGGCGATGCCGCGGGAGATGAACTGCCGGATCCACCAGACGGCGTAGGTGGAGAACCGGAAGCCCTTCTCGGCGTCGAACTTCTCGACCGCCCGGATGAGCCCCAGGTTGCCCTCCTGGATGAGGTCCAGCAGCGGGACGCCCGAGGACTGGTAGCGCTTGGCGACCGACACCACGAGCCGGAGGTTGGACTTCACGAAGAGGTCCGAGGCGTCGCGGCCGGCGCGCACCGCCTTGTTGAGGCGTCGGCGCTCGGCCGGGGAGAGCGAGCCCACGCAGCGGTCGAGCTCCTCGGACGCCCGGCGGCCCTCGGCGATCTGGCGGGCCAGCGCCTGCTCGCCCTGGGGCGTCAGGAGCGGGTGGCGGCCGATCTCGTCGAGGTAGAGCCCGATGGGGTCGGTGACCGACCGCTTCCGACTCGTTGCACCCTGTGTGGCCGTCATGTTGTCGGCAGTGATCATGAAAAGGACTTTAGTGATAAATAACTCGGAGGTGAACCGCCGGGTGCGTGGCAGTGGTCACCCACGGACCGGGAATGTATCGGGCGGTCCACCGCGACAGGCGCCGCAGGACCGGGTTCCGTAGTCTCCCGGCATGCCCGACGAGGACACCCCTCACCCGGTCCCTGCCGACGACCCCGACGGCGGCCACGGCCACACCTTCCGCTCGGCGTACTCGACGGCCTACGAGGCCGCGCTCGAGGCCGAGACGGCCACGGGCGAGGCGGAGCGCACCGAGGCCGAGGCCCGCCGCCACCTGCTGGGACGCCTGGCCCGGACCGCGGGCGGGTTCCTCCTGGTCGGGGTCGGACTGGCCGGGCTGGTACTGCCCGGACCCGGCTGGCTGCTGATCGTGATCGGGCTCGGCCTGCTGCCGTACGCATGGGCGCAGCGCACGATCCGGGCCATCCGGCGACGCGTCCCGGGGATCCCCGAGGACGGTCGGATCCCCACGTCCACCTGGGTCGTCATGGGTCTCGTGGTGGCGGCGGTGAGCGCGCTCACGGTCCTGTTCGGCGCCGAGGTCGCCACGTGGCTCGCCCGCCTGTGGGGCGACCCCGACAAGCTCGTCGGCTGACGGCCCGTCCGGCCCGCCGCGGCCGCCGCTAGCGTCCGGCCATGACGTCGTTCCCACCCTCTGTGCTCCACACGCTCTCTGGCGCACACACGCCGGACCTGCCCGGCACGGGTCCGGTCCAGCTGTCGGTCCACGAGCTCGGGGACGGTGGGCAGCGGGCCGACGGCTCGCCCCGGCCGGCGGTGGTGCTCCTCCACGGCTTCCCCGACCTGGCCTATGCGTGGCGCCACCAGCTGCCCGCGGTCGCCGGCGCCGGGTTCCGGGCGGTGGCCGTGGACCAGCGGGGGTACGGCAGGTCGAGCAGCCCCGCCGACCCGGCCGCGTTCTCGATCGACCACCTGTGCGGGGACCTGGCGGACCTGCTCGACGAGCTGGAGGTGGACCAGGCGGTGTTCGTCGGCCACGACTGGGGCGGGTTCGTGGCGTGGGCGATGCCGGCCCTGTTCCCCGACCGCTGCGCCGGGGTGGTCGGCGTGTGCACCCCCTACACGCCGTTCCCCGGGTCCCGGTACCTGCGGACGCTCTTCGAGCACGACGACGACATGTACATGCTCTGGTTCCTGCAGCCCGACGTGCCCGAGCAGACCATGGACCCCCGGGCCCGGCAGGTGTTCGCAACCATGTTCCGCAGCGGGGTCGACCCTGCGGCGCTCGCCGAGCTGGGCGCCGGGCGGGGCGGGCAGGGCCTCACGTTCAACCCCTTCCGCGACCTGGACGCCGTGCCGGACGTGGGCGAGCCCCTGCTCGACGACCACGAGCTGGAGGTCTACGCGACCACCTTCGCCCGCACCGGGTTCGGCGGAGGGATCAACTGGTACCGCAACGTGGACGCCAACGGGGCGGCCCACCGGGAGGTCGGCACCATGCCGCTCGACCTGCCCTGCCTCATGCTGGCCGCCGAGTGGGACCCTGCGCTGCCGCCCTCGCTGTGCGACGGCATGCCGGACGTGCTCTCGGACCTGGAGCTGCACGTCGTGCCGCGGGCCGGCCACTGGCTGCCGCAGGAGGCGCCCGACGCCGTCAACGGGCTGCTCGTGGACTGGCTGGTGCGGCGGTTCGGCTGACGCAGGGGCGGGCCGGCGACGACCGGGGAAGGTTCTGCGCCGGCCACCGGTTGACCCCGGTCGCACGGCCGGGAACCGGCCCTACGACTGGAGCACCCCATGACCCTCGCCGTCGGCGACCTCGCCCCCGACTTCACCCTCTCCGACACCGACGGCAACCCCGTGACGCTGTCGTCGTTCCGTGGCCAGGGATCGGTCACGCTGGTGTTCATCCCGTTCGCCTTCACCGGCGTGTGCGAGGGCGAGCTGTGCGAGCTCCGGGACAACCTGGCGATGTTCGACGACGCCGGCAGCACCGTGCTCGCCATCACCTGCGACCGTGCCCCGTCCAACAAGGCGTGGAAGGAGCAGCAGGGCCTCAACTTCGCGCTGCTGTCCGACGGGTGGCCCCACGGCGAGGTCGCCACCGCCTACGGCTGCTTCAACGACGCCCTCGGGTGCGCCGAGCGCCTGACCGTGCTGGTGGACGCCGACGGCAAGGTGGCGGCGACCTTCCGGTCCGGAGGGCTGGGCGAGGCCCGGCCGCTCAGCGAGTACCGCGCCGCCCTGGGCGGCTGACCCCGCCCGCGGTCAGCCGGCGACGACCTGCGCGAGCAGCGCGCGCAGCTGCGCGGTCCGGGCGGGCCACGTGAACCCCTCGGCCACCCAGGCCGAGCCTGCGGCGCCCATCGCGGCGGCCCGGTCCGGGTCCTCCAGGAGCGACGCCAGCGCCTCGGCCACCGCGGCCGTGTCGGTCGGGTCGACCAGCAGCCCGGTCCGGCCGTCCACGAGGGCGTCGGGGACGCCGCCGATGTTGCCGGCGACGACCGGCACGCCGACCGCCTCGGCCTGGATGAACACGATGCCGAACGCCTCGACCTCCAGGCCGCCCTTGCGCTCGCGGCACGGCATGGCGAACACGTCGCCCGCCGCGTAGTGGGCGGCCAGCTCGTCGTCCGGCACGGA
>CAIYXG010000440.1 GCA_903930035.1 uncultured Actinomycetes bacterium
ATCGCCTCGGTCGGGCAGGCCTCGACGCACAGGTCGCAGTGGATGCACCGCAGGTAGTTGATCTCGTAGACGAACCCGAACCGCTCGCCCGGCGAGCTGGGGTCGGCGGGGTCGTTGTCCTTGCCGCGCACGTAGATGCAGCGGGCCGGGCAGACGCCGGCGCAGAGCTCGCAGCCGATGCACTTCTCCATGCCGTCCTCGTACCGGTTCAGCACGTGCCGGCCGTGGAAGCGCTCGGGCTTCGGCCGGGTCTGCTCGGGGTAGGAGAGCGTGATGCGCCTGCCCGTCTCCGAGCGCGTGCCGAAGAACTTGGCGAGCGTGATCTTGAAACCGCCCAGGTAGCCCATCAGGCGTCCACCTCCGACGCGTCCTTGGCCACGGACCCTGCCGCCACCGCCTCGGCGTGGCGGGAGCTGCGGACCGCGGCACGCAGCAGGCCGGCGCCGGCAGCCAGGACCGCGGCGCAGACGACCACCGTGAGCGGCAGGTTCCAGCCCATGTCGGCCGCCACCCGCACCGTCGCCAGCAGGAGGAACCAGCCGAGCGCGAGCGGGATCAGGAACTTCCAGCCCAGGTCCATGAGCTGGTCGTAGCGGAACCGGGGCAGCGTGCCGCGGAAGAAGGCGAACATGTACAGGAAGAGCAGGACCTTCAGGAAGAAGTAGGTGAAGGGCAGCACGTAGTCCGCGACCCAGCCGGTGAGGCCGAAGGTCGGGCCGGCCGGGCCGCCCAGGAACAGCGTGGCGATGATCGCCGACATGGTCACGGCGTTCATGAACTCCGCCAGGAAGAACATGGCGAAGCGCATCGAGGAGTACTCGGTGTGGAAGCCGCCCACGAGCTCCTGCTCGGCCTCCACCAGGTCGAACGGCGGGCGGTTGAGCTCGGCCGTGCCGGCGATGATGAAGATGAAGAACGGCACGATGCCGGTCATCCAGAGGTTCCACCGCAGGCCGTACTGGCCGGCCACGATCTGGTTGGTCGAGAGCATGCCGCCCACCAGCAGGACGGTGGCGATGGACAGGCCGAGCGCCGCCTCGTAGGAGACCATCTGGGCGGAGGCCCGGACCGAGCCCAGCAGCGGGTACTTCGAGCCGGAGGACCAGCCCGCCAGCACGATGCCGTAGACGGCGATGGACGACATCGCCAGCATCCAGAGGATGCCCATCTGCGGGTCGGCGACCTGCATGAACGTCTTCTGGCCCAGGATCTCGACCACGCCGTCGTTGCCGTCGGCGAAGTTGCCCGCCAGCGGGACGATGGCGAAGGTCAGGAACGCCGGGATGACCGACATGAGCGGGGCCAGCTTGAAGACGAAGCGGTCGGCACGCTCGGGGATCAGGTCCTCCTTGAAGGACAGCTTCATGCCGTCGGCCAGGGTCTGGAGGATGCCGAACGGGCCGGCCCGGTTGGGGCCGAACCGGTTCTCCATGTCGGCGAGCGCCTTGCGCTCGAACCACACCATGCCCATGACGGCGACGAGCAGGCCCGCGAACGCGACCAGGACCTTGAGCAGGACCACGACCACGGTCATGAGGCCGACGTCGCCGGAGAGCAGCGGGTCCATCAGCCGGCCTCCACCCGGATCTCGTTCACCGGCTCGCCGGCGATCACGATGCGGCCGGGGTCGACACCCTCGGCACCCGCGTCCGCCAGGTTGTGGTGCAGCACGGCGGTCCCGCGCGGGACGCCGGCGACGACGGTGGCCACGGCGGGGATGGTCGCCCGCTGCGCCGTGATCTTGACCTTGTCGCCGGTGCCGACGGCGATCGACTCGGCGTCGGCCGGGCCGAGCACGAGCGTGGCCGCACGGCTGAGCGGCGCCGACGAGGGGCAGTGGGCCAGGAGCGTGCCGTGGTCGTAGAGGGAGCGGTTCACGACCAGCCGCAGCGAGTACGAGTTCTGCGGCGGCACCTGCGTGGCGGCCGGCGCGGTGAACCCGCTGCCGTCGAGGGCCAGCAGGACCCCGTCCACGTGGTCCTCGTCCGCCAGGGCCTCGGCGCTCGCCGCGGCATGGGCGGCCGAGCCCTCGACCAGCTGGGCCCACAGGTCCTCGGCCGTCGCGACCCCGGTGTCGGTGCCCAGGCGGTCGGCCAGCTCCACGGCGAGCAGCCAGTCGGCGCGGGCCGTGCCGGGCGGGGTCACCTTCTGGGCCAGCGTGGTGACGCGGCCCTCCATGCTCGTGGTCGTGCCCGCCACCTCGCCGAAGGCGGCGGCGGCCAGCACGACGTCGGCGGCGCGGGCGGCCGACGCGTTGACGAAGGGGTCCACGGCGACCACGGTGCCGGCGGCGTCCAGCGCCCGGGCGGCCAGCTCGCGGTCGGGGAAGTCGCTCAGCGGGTCGGCGCCGAGCAGGACCAGCACGTCGACCCGGCCGTCGGCGGCGGCGGCCAGGATGCCCTCGGCGTCCAGGCCGGCCGACGCGGGCAGCGGACCCCACGCCTCTGCCCAGGCACCGGGAGCCTCGAGCGTGGCGCGGCCGGGCAGGCGGCCCGGGGCCAGGCCGGCCTCGAGCGCACCACGGACGTTGGCCCGCCGGAGGGCCGGCAGGAAGGTGGCGGACGGGGCACCGGTGCGCACGGCGGCGACGGCGTCGACCATGACGGACGCCGACTCGGCCAGGTTCTGCCGGCCCACGACCACCGTCAGGCCGTCGGCGGCGTCGAGCAGGTCGCGGGCGGCGAGCACGGACTCGGCCGGGACGCCGGCCACCCCGTCGGCGGGCACGTCCCCGCCGAACAGCGCAGCCACCAGCACGGCGGTCTCGCCCGGACGGGGGTGCAGGTCGGCGGCGGCGAACTCCGAGAGGCCGGTGGCCACCGGCGCGACCTGGACGATCTTGACGCGGTCGTTCAGGGCGGCGTGGCGGAGGCGCAGGTGCAGGACCGGCAGCTCCTCCTTGGGGTCGGGCCCCAGGTACAGGACCGTGCCGCCGGCGGCACACACCTGGTCGATCGTGGCGCCCGGCAGGTCGAGCACGACCTCGGCCGGCAGACCGTCGCCGAGCTGGGCGTCGACGTGGTCGGTGCCGACGACCGACTTGGCCAGCCGGGCCCACGCCAGCTGGCCCTCGTTGGTCAGGCGGGCACCGCCCAGCACGGCCACGCGGCCGGCGTCGGCGCCGCGGAGGGCGTCCGCCACCGCGGTCAGGGCGTCGGCCCAGCGGGCGGGTCGCAGCTCGCCGCCGTCGCGCAGGAGCGGCTCGCCGAGGCGCTCCTCGTGGTTCCCGGCCTCGAACCCGAAGCGGCCCTTGTCGCAGAGCCACGACCAGTTGACCGGGTCGGCGTCCACGCCCTGGTAGCGCAGGACCTCGTTGCGGCTCGACTGCACCGTGACCCGGCAGCCCACCGAGCAGCCGGTGCAGGTCGACTCGGCCTCCTCCAGGTCCCACGGGCGGGCCTTGAAGCGGTAGGGCTTGGCCGTGAGCGCACCCACCGGGCAGATCTGCACGGTGTTGCCCGAGAAGTACGAGCTGAACGGCTCGCCG
>CAIYXG010000441.1 GCA_903930035.1 uncultured Actinomycetes bacterium
AACGGCAACGTGGTCCTCTACGACGACCAGTCCCCCGACATCGGCGCCTCCTGCGGGCCGGCGGCCCGGGCGGTCGAGTACGCGGTCGACCCCGACGCCGGGCCCACCGGCACGGCCACGCTGGTGTGGCAGTGGGAGAACCCCGACGGGGTGTGCGCCGCGGCCCAGGGCGGGGCCCGCAAGCAGGCCGACGGCTCGGTGGTGATCGCCTGGGGGACCCTGGTCGGCATCCCGACGATCAACATGACCGACGTCGAGCGGTGGGGCAACATCGCCCTCGAGGTGTTCGTCAACGGCCAGGCCGGCGGCAACGGCGGCTCCAGCTACCGGGTCGTGAAGGTGCCGACGTCCACCTTCCCGATCGCCGACCTGCGCGCCGCAGCCGGGGGCGGGCTCGTCCTCTGACCGGCCGCACCGAGGGTGCGGCGGGGGCCGAGAGCGCGGTGGGGGCTAGGCGTCCCCGGGCAGCAGCGACCCCGGCGGTGACGGCGCCCACCCGTGCCCACCCGGCCAGCGCAGGAACCCCGACGACGCCCAGGTGCCGCCGTCGGCGTGGAGCGTGGTCCCGGTGACCGACCGGGACAGGTCGGAGGCGAGGAACAGCACCACGTCGGCGAGCTCGTCCACCGACGGGGGTGCGCCCGCAGGCACGTACACGGCGTGCGAGCGGGCCCGCATCTCCGCCGACATCGTGCCCGGCGCCCGGCGCTCGAGGTCGTCGATCAACGCGGTGAGCCGGGCGCTCGGGGTGGTGTCGGACGCGATCGTGTTGACCCGGATGCCCTCCGGCGCGAGCTCCACCGCCAGCGACCGGCTGAAGTTGGTGAGCCCGGCCTTCGCCCCGGCGTAGACGGCGTACATCGGTGCGCCGCGGTGGGCCTCGATCGTCGTGAAGCTGACGATGCTCCCGCCCCGGCCCTGCGCACGCATCCGGGTGACGGCCAGGCTGGTGGACCGGATCGCCCAGCCGAAGTTCCGGTGGATCTGCTCGGCCCAGTCGTCGGGGGTGCTCCGGGCGAACCACTGCCGGGTCGCCCCGCCGACGACGTTGACGAGCACGTCGATGCGACCGAGCTCCCGGTCGATCCCGGCGAAGAAGTCGTCGAGCTGAGCGGGGTCGAGCGCGTCGGCCACCACGGCGTGGACACGGCGCCCGAGCGCCTCGACCGCGACCCGGGTGTCCGCCACGCCCTCGGGGTCGAGGTCGCAGACCGCCACGTCGACCCCGGCCCGGGCCAGGGCCCGGGTGACCGCGCCCCCGATGCCCAGGCCCCCACCCACCACTGCGGCGACCTTGCCCGCCAGCCCCGTCCGCTCCTCCAGGTACCCCACCCCGTCTCCCGTCTCCCGTCGTCCGCTCCGGTGGCCTGCGCACTCTCGCACACTGGACCTCCCGCCTCGGCTCGGGTCCCCCGCTCAGGGGCCCGGCGCAGGCGCCTCGAGCCCGAGGACCTCGAGCCACCGGCGGGCGACCACCCCGACCGAGAGCTCGGCCCGAGCCCGGCGCAAGCCGGCCGGGTCCGGAGCGGCGCCGAGGTCGCGCACGGCCGTCACGAGGGCGTCGGGATCGCCCGCCCGGAACACCGCCCCGAGCCCGAAGCGGACGACCTCGGCCGCCGGGGCC
>CAIYXG010000442.1 GCA_903930035.1 uncultured Actinomycetes bacterium
CTGGCGCTGGCGGTCGTGGTCGCCGTCGCCTTCCTCGGGGGAACGCTCGCCGAACGCCTCGGCCAACCGCGGGTCGTGGGGGAGCTGCTCGCCGGCCTGATGCTCGGCCCGAGCGTCCTCGGGGCCCTGGCACCCGAGCTCGACGCCCGGCTCTTCCCGGTGGAGGTGGTGGACCGCCTCGCCGTGGTGGCGGAGCTGGGACTGGTGCTCTTCGTGACCTCCGTGGGCCTGGGATTCGACGGTGCCCACCTGCGTCGTCAGGGCCGGACGGCGCTCGCTGTCAGTCTGGTCTCGATCCTCGTGCCCTTCGTGCTCGGTGTCGGGATCGCACCGTGGGTCCGTGCGACGACCGGCGAGGGCACCGATCCCGCCGCCTTCGCGCTCTTCATGGGCGCAGCCATGGCCATCACGGCGTTCCCGGTGCTGGTCAGGATCCTCGACGCCCTGGGGCTCACCGGCACGAGGCTGGGGACGCTCGTGGTCGCCTGCGCCGGGGTCGACGACGTCGTGGCCTGGATCCTCCTGTCGGTCGCCGTGGCGGTCACCACATCGGCGGGCGCGACCGGGGTGCTCGGCACCGTGGTCGCCTCGGTGCTCCTGGTCGGCGCCGTCCTGCTGGTCCTCCGACCCCTGCTGGCCCGGTTGCCCCGCGTGCCGCTCGCCGTCGCCGTGTCGCTGGCGCTCGGTGGGGCGTGGCTGAGCGACCTGATCGGGGTGAGCGTCATCCTGGGCGCCTTCCTGGTCGGTGCGGCCCTCCCCCGCGGCGAGGCGGTCGAGCGGGTGGAACGCCAGCTCGGCCCGGTGACCCGGTCCGTCCTGCTCCCCGTGTTCTTCGTGATCGTCGGTCGTTCCACCGAGCTGGGTTCGCTCGATGGCCCCGAACTCTGGCTCCTGGCCCTCGCCGTGCTGGCGGTGGCGAGCCTGGGCAAGCTCGGCGGTGCTGCGGTCGCAGCCCGGCTGAGTGGTGAGTCGTGGCCGGATGCGCTGGCGATCGGCTCCCTGATGAACGCCCGCGGGCTGACCGAGGTCGTTGTGTTGACCGTCGGTCTGGAACTCGGGGTGATCGGCACGGCGACGTTCACGATCATGGTGCTGATGGCGCTGGTGACGACCGTCGCCGCCGGTCCGCTCGCTCGTCGGTTCGTCGGACCGCGCCGCCGGCACCGCACCGGCTGAGCCGCTCGGGCTTGGCGCCGGGGCCGCGGCCCCGCTACCGTCCGTGGGCCGGTCGACCGCCGGCGGGTACTTGACAGTCGATGACCCGGACCGGTGCGACCGGTCCCCGAGCGCCCGGACGGGCGTGGACGCAGAGGAGCCAGCGTGGCTGCAGAGATGAAGATCCGGATCCGCCTGAAGGCCTACGACCACGAGGTCATCGACCAGTCGACCAAGAAGATCGTCGAGATGGTCACCCGCACCCAGGCCACGGTCCGTGGCCCGGTCCCGCTGCCGACCGAGAAGCACCGCGTCACGGTCATCCGGTCGCCCCACAAGGACAAGGACTCCCGCGAGCACTTCGAGATGCGGATCCACAAGCGGCTC
>CAIYXG010000443.1 GCA_903930035.1 uncultured Actinomycetes bacterium
CCACGAGGATCTCGACCTCCATCGGCTTCATCTCGGCCGTGAAGACGTGGCCGAGCATCTGCGCGTACTGGTTGGCCAGGGCGCGGGCGTCGACGTCCTCGCGGCTGAACGCGTACCCCTTGAGGTCGGCGGCCCGGACGCCGGCGATGCGGAGCTGGTCGAACTCGTTGTACTTGCCCACGCCGCCGAAGCCGATGCGGTCGTAGATCTCCGAGATCTTCCGCAGCATGCGGGAGGGGTTCTCGGCGCACAGGAGCACGCCGCCCTGGTAGGTGCAGGCGGCCATGGCCCGGCCCCGGGCGATGCCCTTCCGGGCGTAGTCCGCCCGGTCCTTGGTCATCTGCTCGGGCGACACGTAGAACGGCATGGACATCTCAGGCACCTCCCCGCTCGGTCCGGAGACGGTCGACGAGCCGCTCGACCCGCGCCCGGAGGTCGTCGTCCTCCAGACGGGTGAAGCCGTCGGCGGTGATGGTGGCCACCACGGGGAAGATCCCGCGCAGCAGGTCCGGGCCGCCCGTGGCGGAGTCCTCGTCGGCCGCCTCGAACAGCGCCCACAGCGCCAGGTCCACCGCGTCGTCGGCCGTGATCCCCTCGCGCCACCCGAGCTTCACCACGGTGGACGCGTGGAGGGAGCCGGAGCCCGTCGAGGCGTGGTCGAACTCCTCGTAGCGGCCGCCGGTCACGTCGAACTGGAACAGGCGGCCCTCGCTGCGGGCGTGGTCCCAGCCGGCGAAGATCGGCACGACGGCCAGGCCCTGCATGGCGGCGGGCAGGTGGTTGCGGACCATCTGCGACAGCTGGTTGGCCTTGCCCTCCAGGCTGACCTGGCTGCCCTCGATCTTCTCGTAGTGCTCCAGCTGCAGCTGGAAGAGCCGGACCATCTCGACGGCCGGGCCCGCCGCGCCTGCGATGGCGACGCCGGAGTGGCGGTCGGCCGGGAAGACCTTCTCGATGGTGCGGTGGCTGATGAAGTTGCCCGAGGTGGCCCGACGGTCGCCCGCCATGACGACGCCCTCGGCGCAGCGGAGTGCGACGCACGTGGTGCCGTGGGTGATGCCCTCGAAGGGTCCGGACGGGAACGCGGGGAGCAGCCCGGCGTGGCGTGCCAGCTCGTAGAAGTTGGGCCCGGGGTCGCCCCCGGGGAAGTCGGCCGGGAGGAGCACGTCGCCTACTCCCCGCCCTTCTGGACGTAGGACTTCACGAACTCCTCGGCGTTGCCCTCGAGGACCTCGTCGATCTCGTCGAGGAGGTCGTCGAGCTCCTCCTTGATCTTCTGGCCGGGCGCGGCGGCAGCCGTCGTCTCCTCGACCTCGTCGTCCCGCTTCTGCGGTGCTGGCTTGCGCTTCTGCTCTCGCTCGGCCATCAGTACCTCCGGAGCCCACAAGGTAACGCGCTGGACCGCCACCTAGCGGCCGAGGCGCTCGAGCAGCTCCGCGGCCGAGCCGACCTCGTCGAACAGGGCCCCGACGTGCTCCGCGGTCCCCCGGCCCGGCTCCATCATCGGGACCCGCTGCAGCGAGCTCCCCCCGACGTCGAACACGACCGAGTCCCAGTTGGCCGACACCACGTCGTCCGCGAACCGGTCCAGGCACCGGCCGCGGAAGAACGCGCGGGTCGCCGCCGGCGGCTCGGTGACGGCGGCCTCGACCTCTGCCGGGTCCACCACCGTGGCCAGCCCCACCCGCCGCGCCAGCGACGAGCCGGGCCGCAGGTCGTGGTACTGGAGGTCCATGGCCACCAGCCGGGCGTCGTCCCAGTCCAGGCCGTGCCGCTCCCGGTAGGCGGAGAACAGCCGGTACTTGGCGACCCAGTCGAGCTGGTCGGCCAGCGTCATCGGGTCGGACTCCAGGCCGGCGAGCACCGACTCCCAGCGCGACAGCAGGTCGTCGACCACGTCGGCCCCGACCACGTCGAGCCCGCCGGAGACCGCGTGGTCCCGGGCGGCACCCAGCAGCTGCCACTGGAGGTCCAGCG
>CAIYXG010000444.1 GCA_903930035.1 uncultured Actinomycetes bacterium
CCGGTCCCCGGCACGACGTTCATCGACTGCCTCCGCGCCTTCGAGGCCGACCCCGAGACCCACGCCGTCATGATGATCGGCGAGATCGGCGGCTCCGCCGAGGAGGAGGCGGCCGAGTTCATCGCGTCGTCGATGTCCAAGCCGGTCGCCTCGTACATCGCGGGCCAGACCGCCCCCGCCGGCAAGAAGATGGGCCACGCCGGCGCCATCGTCTCGGGCGGCAAGGGCACGGCGGCCGCCAAGATGGAGGCGCTCCAGGCCGCCGGTGTCCGGGTGGGTGCCAACCCGACCGAGGCCGGCGAGCTCATGGTGGAGATCATCAAGGGCCTCTGAGCCCGACGACCCGCTGCGGCGGCCCCGGCACCCGGACTCCGGGGGTCGGGGCCGCTGCTAGTTTTCGGCGCCGATGCGCCTCGCCGTCCTTGCCTCGGGTAGTGGAACGCTCCTCGACGCGATGGCGGCCTCGGGCCTGCCGATCGCCCTCGTCATGGTCGACCGCCCCTGCGGCGTGACCGACGTGGCGGCCCGTCACGGCCTGCCCTGCGTGCTGGTGGAGCGGGACGACTTCGGCGCCGGGTTCGACCGCGACGCCTACACCGGGCGCGTGGTGGCGGCCCTGCAGGAGGCCGGCGTCGAGCTGGTGGCCATGGCGGGGTGGGGCACCATCCTGGGCCCGGCCGCGTTCGCCGCCTTCCCCGGCCGGATCCTGAACACCCACCCGGCGCTCCTGCCGTCCTTCCCGGGCTGGCACGGCGTCCGAGACGCCCTTGCCTACGGCGTGAAGGTGACGGGCTGCACCGTGCACGTCGCCACGGAGGAGGTCGACGCCGGGCCGATCCTGGCCCAGGAGGCCGTCGTGGTCCTGCCCGACGACGACGAGGCCACCCTGCACGAGCGCATCAAGGCGGTGGAGCGCCGCCTCTACACCGACACCGTCCGAGAGATCCTTGAACGCGGGAGCGTGACATGACCGAGAACCGCAAGCGCCGGGCCCTGCTGTCCGCCTACGACAAGACCGGCATGGTCGAGCTGGGCACGGCCCTGGTCGACCTGGGCTGGGAGCTCGTGTCGTCGGGCGGCACCGCCAAGGTCCTGGCCGAGGCCGGGCTGCCGGTCATCCCGTCGAACGAGATCACCGGGTTCCCCGAGATGCTCGGGCACCGCGTCGTCACGCTGCACCCGGCCGTGCACGGCGGCATCCTGGCCGACCGCGACGACCCGTCCCACGTGGCCGACATGGACACCTACGGCATCGTCCCGATCGACCTGGTGGCGGTGAACCTCTACCCGTTCGGCTCCGACCCGTCGATCGAGCTGATCGACATCGGGGGCCCGGCCATGGTGCGCGGCTCGGCCAAGAACCACGCCCACGTCGTGGTCCTGGTGGACCCGGCCGACTACGCACCGGTGCTCGACGAGCTGCGGGCGGACGGTGACGTGTCCGGCGAGACCCGCCGCCGGCTGGCTCGCGACGCCTTTGCCCACACCGCGGCGTACGACGCCGCGATCGTGGCCTGGTTCGACGCCGACGGTCCCGGCGCGCTGCCCGACCGCGGCACGCTGCCCACGACCGTCCACCTCTCGGCCACGCGGGCCCAGGAGCTGCGCTACGGCGAGAACCCCCACCAGCACGGTGCCCGGTACACGTTCGACGG
>CAIYXG010000445.1 GCA_903930035.1 uncultured Actinomycetes bacterium
CGTGAGCGGCTCGAGCTGCGCCGGGACGCCCTGGCCGCCCGCGTGGCGCGGCTGGCCGAGGAGCTCGACACGCTCGGCCCCGAGCTCGAGGCGACGCAGGGCGCTGCGCCGGACCGTGACCGTGCGGTGGAGGAGGCCGAGGCCGCCCGCGCCCGGGCCGAGGACGCCCAGACGGCCGCCGAGGTCGCGGCCACCGACGCCGAGGCCGAGCACTCGGCCTGGTCGGCCCGGGCCGAGGCCCTGGCCCAGGCCCTCGACGCCGCCCGCGAGGCCGCGGGCGTGGCCCGCCTGACCTCGCTCGACGGCGTGCTGGGCACGCTGCTCGACCTGGTCGACGTCGACGCCGGCTGGGAGCAGGCCGTCGAGGCCGCCGTCGCCGACGCGCTCGGCGCGGTCGTGGTGGCCGACGTCGCTGCCGGCCGGCGCGCCCTGTCGGCGCTGGCCGAGGGCGACCACCGGGGTGCCGTGCTGGCGCTCGACGCCGTCCGTGGTCCGGCGGCTGCGCCGACGGCGGCGGGGGAGCCGCTCCGGGGCCATGTCCGTCCGTCCTCCTCGGCGCCTGCGGGCATGGCCGGGCTGCTCGACGCACTGGTGGGTCCGGCCGTGGTGGTCGACGGCGGCTGGGAGCGTGCCGTCGACGTCGCCATGTCGCACCCGTCGGCCGTGGTCGTGACCCGCGGCGGCGACCGGTTCGGTGCCAGCGGCTGGCGGATCGGCGCGGCGTCGTCGGGCGCGACGGGCGCGGCGCTCGAGGAGGCCCAGGCCCGTGTCGGCGACACGGCCGCCGCCCGCGAGGCGGCCCGCACCGCGGTGGCCGCGGCCCGCACGGCCGTGGCCGAGGCGCGCCGCGCCGAGCAGGAGGCGGTGAAGGCCCGGGACGCGGCCGTCAGCCGGGTCCGGTCCCTGGGGGAGTCGCTGGCCCGCGCCACTGCCGACCGGGACGAGGCGCAGAGCGAGCACGAGTCGACCGTCGGCCACCTCGCCGAGCTGGTGGAGCGCCACGGCCGCGAGCAGGACCGGGTGGCCGAGCTGGAGGGCCGTCTGCCCGCGCTCGAGGCGGCCGAGGCCGAGCTCACCGACCAGGCCCGACGCATGGCCGAGGCCCGCGCCGCGCTCGAGGAGGCCGCGACGAGCGTCAGCGCCCGCCGGGCCGAGCTGGCCGTGCGCATGGCCACGACCGACGAGGCCCGCCGGTTCGTGACCGAGCGGCTCGGGCAGATCGAGGAGCGGCTCGCCCGCCAGGTGGCCGACCGGGACGCCGCCACCGACCGGCGGCAGTACCTGGAGGCGAAGGTCGGTGCGACCGACCGGCTCCTGGCCTTCGTCGAGGCCCGTCGCGGCGTGGTCGAGGCCCAGGTCACCGACCTCCAGGAGGAGCGCCGGCGGCAGTCCGAGGCGGCGCGGTCGGTCACGACCCGCCTCGAGGCGATCCGCAACGAGCGCCGTGCGGGCGAGGCCCAGCTCGGCGAGCTGCGCCTCAAGCTGCAGCAGGCCGAGGTGGCCGACGCCGAGACGCAGGTGCGGGTCGAGGGTGTGGCCGAGACCATCCGCACCGAGCTCGACGTCGACCCCGAGACGGCGGTCGCGGCGGCGTGCCCGCCGCTGCCCGAGGGCACCACGGCGCCCGCCCGCCTGCGCGAGCTCGAGCGGGAGCTCCGGCTCATGGGGCCCATCAACCCGCTCGCGCTGCAGGAGTTCGAGGAGCTCCAGGAGCGCCACCAGTTCTACGAGACGCAGCTCGAGGACATCCGCACGACGCGCAAGGACCTCAACAAGGTGATCCGCGCCGTCGACGAGGAGATCGTCAAGGTCTTCACCGCCGCCTACGCCGACGTCAGCGAGAACTTCACCGCCCTCTTCGAGACGCTGTTCCCCGGCGGCCAGGGCCAGATCCGGCTCACCGACCCGTCCAACCTCCTCGAGACGGGCATCGAGATCGAGGCCCGGCCCTCGGGCAAGAACGTCCGGAAGCTGTCGCTCCTGTCGGGCGGGGAGCGCTCGCTCACCGCGCTCGCCTACCTGTTCGCCGTCTTCCGGTCCCGCCCCTCGCCCTTCTACGTGATGGACGAGGTCGAGGCCGCCCTGGACGACGTGAACCTGCACCGGTTCCTGGACCTCGTCGCCGAGTTCCGCGACACGGCCCAGCTGCTCATCGTGAGCCACCAGAAGCGCACGATGGAGGCCGCCGACGTCCTCTACGGCGTCACGATGGAGCCGGGCGGCTCCACGAAGGTGGTCTCCGAGAAGGCGTCCGCGGTCCTCGACTGACCCGGCGGCTCAGGGGAGCCGGCTGAACCAGCGGAGCGACAGGGCCGCGGCGACGAGCAGCACGACGAGCGAGATCCCCACGTAGCGGAAGGCGACGTCCTTCTGCTCCTTCTGGAAGCCGATGGTCGACCCCAGCTTCTCGTAGACCTGCTCCAGGTCCTGGGCCGACTCGGCGGTGTAGGCGGTCCCGCCGGTGTCCTTGGCCAGGCCGGCCAGCTCCTCGACGTTGACCGGGACCTTGGTCACCTGGCCGATCCCGTCGCCGTCCTCGTCGACCGTGATCTGGCCCTCGGCCGTGCCGTAGGCGATGGTCGACACGGGGATCTTCGCCTTGCGGGCCAGCGGCACGGAGTCCTCGGTGGGCAGCCCCACCGTGGTCTCCCCGTCCGAGATCAGGACGATCGCGGCGGCGGGCGTCTTGCCACCGGTGCCGCGGGCCTGGTCCTGGGCGACCTCGACCGAGAGCTTGACGGCGTCGCCGATCGCCGTCGCCTTGTCGAGCTGGAGGCGGCGGATCGCCGACTTCACCTGCGCCCGGTCCTGGGTCGGGTTGACCACGAGCCGCGCCGTCCCGGCGAAGCTCACCAGGCCCACGTTCAGGCGCGGCGGGAGCTGGTCGACGAACTCCTGGGCCGCCTTCTGCGCCGCCTTGAGCCGGGTCGGCCGGACGTCGTCGGCCGCCATCGACAGCGACGTGTCGATGGCCAGCATGACGGTGGCCCGCTCCTTGGGGACCCGGACGTCCATGACGGGCTGGGCGAACGAGGCGACCAGGACGGCGAGGGCGCCGGCGAACAGGCCGGCCACGACGTGTCGCCGCCACCCGGGCCGCCGCGGTGCCACCTTGTCGAGCAGCTCCAGGTTGGAGAACCGCACGGTGTAGCGGGGCTTCGTCCACTGCATGGCGACGTAGACGCCGACCAGGCCGAGGACGGCGAGCAGGAGCCAGAGGCGGGACGGCTCGAGGAAGTAGCGGCTCATCGGAGGGGCCTCCCGGCACTGGTGAGCTCGGCGCGGCGGCGCCGCTGGGACACGTGGCGGGCCAGGTCCATGAGCCAGTCGCCGTCGGTGCGCAGCACCAGGTGGTCGGCGCCGGCCCCCCGCAGTGCGTCCGCGATCGTCTGCTGCTGGGCCTGCGCGGCAGCGGCGTAGCGCTCCCGCAGGCGGGCGTCGTCGGTGTTGACCTCCCGCGTGGCCCCCGTGGCGGGGTCGACCAGGTGGAGCGTCCCGACCGGCGGGAGCTCGAGCTCGCGCGGGTCGACCACCTGCACGCACAGCACGGCGTGGCGCAGGGAGAGCACGCCCAGGTCGGTCCGCCAGGTCGCCGGGTCGCCCAGGAAGTCCGAGATGACCACGACCAGGCCGCGCCGCCTGGCCACGGCACCGGTGCGCCGGAGCGCCTCGCCCAGGGCCGCCGGTCCGGCGCCGTCCTCGCGCGGGGTGCGGACGGTGCGGTCCAGGATCCCGAGCAGGTGCTTGCGGCCCTGCCGGGGCGGGACGGTCGAGATCTCGCTGCCGCGCACGACCACGGCGCCCACCCGGTTGCCACCCCGCGCCGAGAGCAGCCCCACGCCGGCGGCCGCAGCCACCACCAGGTCGCGCTTCTCGCAGCTGGCGGTGCCGAAGTCCATCCTCGGCGACCGGTCCACGACCATCCAGGCCTCCATCTCGCGCTCGGCGATGGTCTGTCGGATGTAGGGCGACTGCATCCGGGCCGTGACGTTCCAGTCGATGCGACGGACGTCGTCGCCGGGCTCGTAGGCGCGCGTCTCGCCGGGCTCGGTGCCCTGGCCGGGCACGAGACCCATGAAGTCGCCGTGGAGCATGCCGTCGAGCTTGCGCGTCACGTCGAGCGTCAGGCGGCGCAGGATCTCCTCGGCCGGGCGGTCACCGACCAGGCCCAGCGTGCTGGACAGGCGGGAGGGGGCGTCGGCCACGGGTCAGCTCCAGGCCACGGCGTCGGTCGGCGCGCCGTAGTAGGCGTCCTGGGTCGGGCTCACCCGCGGGGCGGGGACGGTCGCGAGCACCCGGGCCAGCACCTGCTCGACGTCGACGTCCTGGGCCAGCGCCTCGTAGGAGAGCAGGAGGCGGTGGCGCATCACCTCGGGGGCCACGTCGAAGACGTCCTGGGGGGTGAGGTAGCTGCGGCCGCGCAGCAGGGCCAGGGCGCGGCCGGCGCGGAC
>CAIYXG010000446.1 GCA_903930035.1 uncultured Actinomycetes bacterium
ACGAGCACGGTCTCGCCCCGTTCGACGCGGCGGACCACCGGCTCTGCGGTGGCGAGGGCGTCGGCGAGGGCGTCGGTCGCCGGGCCGAGCAGCTCGGGGCCGGCGCGGTCCACGAGCAGCTGGGCGCGCCGGTCGACGAGCGCGGCGGTGCCGGTGGGGTCCGGGGCGGTCATGCCCCTATTGCAGCCGCCGTCGGCGCACGCCGCCAACCGGCGGCGGGGCGGGGGCGCCGACCGTTCCGCACGGGGCCGGGCCTAGGGTGGGCGCGTGCGAACACACCTCCGGCTCGGCCGGCTCATGGGCGTGCCCGTCGGGCTCAACTGGGGCGTCCTGGCGGTGGCCGTGGTGCTGGCCGTGAGCCTGGCCACGGTGTCGCTGCCCGTCGCCGCCCCCAACCACCCGTCGAGCGCCTACTGGTTCGCCGCCGTGGTCGGGGTCCTCGCGTTCCTGGGCTCGCTGCTCGGGCACGAGCTGGGCCACAGCTGGGTGGCCGGCCGCAACGACGTGCGGGTGGTGGAGATCACGCTCTGGCTCTTCGGGGGCGTGGCCAAGCTCGAGGGTGACGCCGACAACCCCGGCGCCGAGTTCCGCATCGCCGCCGCCGGGCCCGCCATGAGCGGCCTGCTGGCGGCAGTGTGCGCCGGCCTGGCCTGGGGGCTCGACGCCGCCGAGGGCAACACGGTGCTGGTCGGCCTGCTCTGGTGGCTCGCACTGGTGAACGCCGTCCTGGCCGTGTCCAACCTGCTCCCGGCGTTCCCGCTCGACGGCGGCCGGATGCTGCGGGCGACGATGTGGCGCCGTTCCGGACGCAAGCGGCGGGCGACCCGACGGTCGTCGCTCATCGGCCAGGTGCTCGCCGGCCTGCTGTCGCTCGCCGGGGCGGCGGTCTTCGTCTGGGTCTCGAAGTGGTCCGGCGTGTGGACCGTGGCGCTCGGGGCGTTCCTCTTCGTGGCCGCCCGCGCCGAGTGGGTGGCGTCGGTGCCCCAGCCCGAGCTCATGGCCCGGGCGGTCGGCGGGCTCGGCCGCGAGCTGCCGGCGCCGCTGCCGCCGGGTGCGAGCGTGGCGGACCTGGAGCGGGTCGCGGCGGCGCACCCGGGCGTCCCGCTGCTCACGGTCGTCGACCCGTCGGGACGCGTGGCCTCGGTCGTGGTGCCCGACGCCGTCATGCGCATCCCCCCGGCCCAGCGCGGCGTGGTGCCGGTGACGGCGCTGACCGAGCCGCTCTGGTCGCTCCCGCGGGTCCACCCCTCCGAGCCGGTCGAGGCCGTGCTGGAGCGGCTCGGCCGCGGCCGGCACTGGCGCGCGCTGGTGACCGACGGCAGCACGACCGGCTCCGTCCTCTGCTCGGAGGACGTCGAGCGGGTCGTCGAGCTGGCGTCCAGCTAGCCCGGGTCTGGGCAGTTTCACCCCCTCCCGGGACGTCCGGCCCGAGGCAGCACGAAAAGCAGCCACCGGTATCGTGAATGTGTGAGTCCTGCGCGTCGCGGGCGTTCCCCCCGAGGGACGTACCGCATGGTCACCGCGCTGCTGCGGCAGCGCCGGCGTCTCGTGCTGGCGGCGGTCGCCATCGCCCTCAGCGTCGGGTACGTCGCGGGCGCGCTCACGCTCCTGGGGCGGGTCGGCCAGGGGCTCGACGAGCTGGCCGCCGCCGGTTCGGACCGTGCCGACCTGGTGGTCGAGGGCCAGGTGGCCTTCGAGTCGCCCGTCGAGCAGGTCCGCCGGCTCGTCCCGGCCTCCGTCGGCCGGGCCGTGGCGCAGGTGCCGGGCGTGAGGTCGGTGTCCCCCCGGGTGGAGGACGTCGCCGTGGTGCTCGGCCGCGACGGGGAGCCGGTCGTGGCGCCGGGCCTCTCCGAGCAGCCGCTCGGGGCCAGCTGGCCGGTGGACGCGAGCGTCGCGCCCTACCGGTTCGTGGGGGAGGGCCGGCCGCCGCGCGCCGCCGACGAGGTGGTCCTGGACGCCGCCACGGCCCGGACCGCCGGCTTCCGGGTGGGTGACCGGGTCACGGTGGCCGGCAAGGCCAAGGTGGCGCCCTACGAGCTGGTCGGCATCGTCTCGACCGACCGCGGGGAGCTGCCGCCCGGGTCCAGCCTCGCCCTGTTCGACCTGGCCGAGGCCCGCAAGATCTTCGACCGGCCGAACGACGACAACCGGGTCGCCGTGGTGCTCGACCCGGGGGTCGACCGGGCGGCCGCCGAGCAGGCCGTGCGTGCCGTCGTGCCCGCCGGCATCGAGGTGGTCGACGCCCCGACCGCCGCCCGCCACCGCCAGGAGGGCCTGACCCGCAGCTTCACGCTCGTCCGGGTGCTCATCCTGGGGTTCGCCGGCCTGGCCCTGCTCGTGGGCACCGTGACGGTCGCCAACTCGCTCACGCTCCTCTACGCCGACCGGCGCCGCACCTTCGCCGCGTTCCGCCTGGTCGGCGCCTCCCGGGGGCAGCTGCGGACGGCGGCGCTGCTCGAGGCGGCCGCCCTCGCCCTGGCCGCCTCGGTCGTCGGCGCCCCGCTCGGCCTGCTCCTCGGACGCCTCATCGAGGCGGCGCTGGGCGCGCTGGGCTCGTCGGTGCCGGTGGCGGGGTCGGCGGTCGCGCCCGCCGCGCTGCTGGCTGCGGTCGGCATCGGGGTCGCGGCGACGACGGTGGCCGCAGTCGTGCCCGCCAACCGGGCCTGCCGGGTCCCGCCGATCGAGGCGGTCGTCGAGGCGCCGACCCCGGTCGCCCGTTCCGCCCGCCGCCGTGCGGTCGTGCTGGCGGTCGTCGCGCTCCTCGGCGGGGCGGTCGTGGCCGGGGCCCTCGTGGCGGCCCGCGCCACCCCCGTGGCCGCGGCCCTCGTCGGCGCGGTCGCCGCCGGGGTCCTCGCCGTCGTGGCGCTGCTCCCGTACCTGCTGTCGTTCCTGGTGGTGGGCGCGCTCCGGCGGGCGCCGGTCCGTCCCCGCCCCCTCCGCGAGGTCGGGGCCCGGGAGGTGGAGCAGCACCGGTCGCGGGTCGCCGCGACCGCGGGCGCCCTGCTGCTCGCCACCGCCGTCGTGGCCGCGCTCACCGTCGTGCTCTCGTCGTTCACGGCGTCGGTCAGCGGCCAGGTCGACCGGCTCGTCAGCGCCGACCTGGTGGTGGACTCGGGGACGTTCACCCGTGGCGGGCTGCCCGGGGACCTCCTGGACAAGATCGGGGACCAGCCGTCGGTCGACGCCGTCAGCGGCTGGCAGATCGGACGCGCCTCCGTCGGTCCCGCCGGCGTCCGGCTGACCGGCGTGGACGGCGAGGTCCTGGGCAAGGTCCTGTCCCCGACGTGGGTGGGCGGACGCGGCCCGGCGGTCCTGAAGGACGGCGAGACCGTGGTGTCGGAGTCGCTGGCGCGACGCGCCGGCCTGGAGGTGGGCGCACAGGTCCCGCTGCTCTTCACCAGCGGCGGCACCGAGGCGCTCCAGGTCGTCGGCATCTTCACGGACGGTGGCGTGCTGCTCGGCGACGCGGTCGTCGACCGGGCGGTGCTCCAGCGGGAGGTACCTGCGACG
>CAIYXG010000447.1 GCA_903930035.1 uncultured Actinomycetes bacterium
GCGGCTGCGGCCGCCCCCGTCCCGCGTGCCCGCCGCTGCCGTGTCGCACCCGGGTGGGACGGTCGTGCCATGTCCACGAGCACCCACGCCCCCCTCCGCCGGGCCCACGCAGTCCCCGTCCCCCGGGCGCAGCTGACCCACCGCCGTGACGTCGTCCGCTGGGCCCTGTCCCACGGCCTCCAGCTCAACCGCGACGCCCTCGCCGCGATCGTCGACGACCACGCCGGCCACTACGGCGGCGGCTCCTTCCACCCGTCTGGACCGCCGGTCGGCCTCTGCTGGACCCTGGACGACACTGCGGCCGCCCTCGACGTGTCGGACACCTGGTGCGAGAGCGTGGGGGCCCGGGTCCCCGCCGACGTGGCACGCACGCTCCTGACCTACCTGCGCTACCTGGGCGCCAACCACCTGTTCGCACCCGGCTCCGACCGGCCCCGTGCGCTCCGCGACGTCGCCGTCTCCGCCCTTGTCGACGGCGACCAGCCGTCACGTCACCCGGCCGCGGTGGCCCGGGTGTGGTCGCTCCGCGACCGCCACTAGCAGGCCGGCCCTGCCGGGGACGCTGCCCGGCACGGCGCCCGGCGCGGATTCCGGCGCTCCGGGCCGCCGCTGTAGGTTGGCCCCGATGAGCGCGCCGACCGCCGAGACCACCGTGGCCGTCCCCGACGAGGCGTCCTTCCGCGAAGAGATCCGCACGTGGATGGCCGAGCACCTCACCGGTGAGTTCAAGATCCTCCGTCACCGGGGCGGCCCCGGCGACGAGCACGCGTTCGTCGAGGAGCGCATGGCCTGGGAGCGCGAGCTGGCCTCGGGCGGCTGGACCTGCGCCGGCTGGCCCACCGAGCACGGCGGCCGGGGGCTCCCCATCCACCTCGAGGTGGCGTTCCACGAGGAGTACGCGCGGGCCGGCGGACCGGGCCGGGCCGGGCTGATCGGCGAGGGGCTCCTGGGTCCGACCCTCATCCACTTCGCCACCCCGGAGATCCAGCAGCGGTTCCTGCCCGGGATCGTCGACGGCACCGAGTTCTGGTGCCAGGGGTACTCGGAGCCCAACGCCGGCTCCGACCTGGCCAACGTGCGGACCAAGGCCCACCTGGACGGCGACGAGTGGGTCATCGAGGGCCAGAAGGTCTGGACCTCCCTGGCGCAGTGGTCCGACTGGTGCTTCGTCGTGGCCCGCACCGAGGACGGCTCCGAGCGCCACAAGGGGCTCTCGTACCTGCTCGTCCCAATGGACCAGCCCGGCATCGAGATCCGGCCCATCCGCCAGATCACCGGCACCGCCGAGTTCAACGAGGTCTTCTTCGACGGCGCCCGCACCCGTGCCGACCTGGTCGTGGGTGCGCCTGGTGACGGCTGGAACGTCGCCATGGGCACGCTGGCGTTCGAGCGGGGCGTGCTCACCCTGGGCCAGCAGATGGCGTTCGAGCGCGAGCTCACCGAGATCACCGAGGTCGCCCGGGCCAGGGGCCGCACGTCCGACCCGGTGCTGCGGCAGCGGCTGGCCGCCCTCTGGTCGCGGCTGCGCATCATGCGGTGGAACGCGCTCCGCGCCCTGCGCGTCGACGAGCACGTCGAGCTGCCCCGGGAGGCCATGATCAACAAGCTCTACTGGGCCAACCTGCACCGCGACATGGGCGAGCTGGCCATGGACGTGCTGGGCGCCGAGGCGCTGCTCACCCGCTACTCCGAGGCCGACGAGGGCGACGCAGGCGAGC
>CAIYXG010000448.1 GCA_903930035.1 uncultured Actinomycetes bacterium
CCGCCGCGGCCGGCGCCCAGACCGCCGACCCGCCGCCGGGCCAGGGCCTCACGGCGGCCGTGCTGGCGCTGCCGGCGCAGTCGCCCTCGCTGGACGGGTTCCTCGCGGCGGAGGAGCGGGCCCGCGCGGCCCGCGACCGCACCCGGGCCGACCTGTCCGCGACCGGGGCCCAGCTGTCGCGCACCGCCGACGAGGGCGTCGCGCTCGCCGCCCTGGCCGCGCGCCGACGGGCCGAGGCGGAGCGGCTCGTCCCGGTGGCCGCCCGGCTGCGGGCCGACCTGCGGGCCATCACGACCGAGGGGTTCGTCACCGGGTTCGGCGTCAACGACGCGCTCGACCCCACCCTCACGAGCGCCGAGCGGGCACGGCGGGCCAACCTGCACGTGCTGGCCGAGGAGGCGCTCAACGACACCCTCGCCGACACCCGTCGGGCCGAGGAGCGGCTCCGGCGGCTGCGGACGCAGGCCGACCAGCTCGAGGACCAGGCCGCCGACGCCGCGGCCCTCCGCGCGGCGCTCACCGCCAGGGTGGCCCGGCTCACGGCCGCGCTGGCCGACGACGAGGCCGCGCTCGACGCCGCCGGGCGGGAGGTCGCCCAGGCCAAGGTGGGCGCCGTCATCGACGGCACGGACCTCCCGGCCCTCGCCGCCGACGCCTACCTCCGGGCCGCCCGCCTGCTCTCGGTCACCAACCCGACCTGCGGCGTCCCGTGGTGGGCCCTCGCCGGCATCGGGCGCACCGAGTCCGACCACGGCCGCTACCGGGGCGCCGGCGTGTCGCCCGACGGCCAGGTGGAGCCGCGCATCTTCGGCCCCATGCTCGACGGCTCCGGCGGCTTCGCCAACGTGCGCGACTCCGACGGCGGCGCGCTCGACGAGACCGCCTCGGGCGACCGTGCCGTGGGGCCGATGCAGTTTCTGCCCGGCACGTGGCGCACCGTCGGGCGCGACGGCAACTTCGACGGCACCGCCGACCCCCACAACCTGTTCGACGCCGCCGCCGGCGCCGGCGCGCTGCTCTGCCGTTCCGGCCCGCTCACCTCGGAGGCCGCGCTGCGCCGGTCGTTCCGCACCTACAACAACAGCGGCGAGTACGTGCAGGTGGTGTGGGAGCGAGGCCAGGAGTACGCCGCGGCCGTGCCCCTCCGTTGACAGGGGTCCCGTCGGGGCTATTGTTCGCCGCGTCCTGTGATGACAGTCACAGGACGGAACCGACCCAGGGGGAATCAGGTGCTGCGTCAGCGCTCGAAGCGAACTCGTTGGACCATTGCGACCGCTGCGGTCGTCGGGGCGGCGCTCGTCGTCGCCGCCTGCGGCGGTGGCGGTGACAGCTCCTCCGGAGGCGGCGGCAACGGTGGCGACGCCGCCGGCACGCCGACCCCTGGCGGCGAGCTGGTCTACGGCCTCGAGGCCGAGAACAGCGGCGGCTGGTGCCTCCCCGAGGGCCAGCTGGCCATCTCGGGCATCCAGGTCGCCCGCTCGGTGTACGACACCCTCACGGCCCCCAACGCCGACGGCGACTACGTGCCGTACCTGGCCGAGTCGGTCACCCCGGACGCCGGCTACGCCAACTGGACGATCACGCTGCGCCCGAACGTGAAGTTCAGCGACGGGTCGCCGCTCACCGCGACGGTCGTCAAGAACAACCTCGACGCCTACCGGGGCAAGTACCCGACCCGCAAGCCCCTGCTGTTCATCTTCGTGCTGCAGAACGTCAAGGACGTGACCGTCGTCGACGACCTCACGCTGAACGTGTCGACCAACACGCCGTGGCCCTCGTTCCCGGCCTTCCTGCACAGCTCCGGCCGCCTCGGGATCATGGGCCAGGCCCAGCTCGACGACCCCACCACGTGCGACCGCAACCTGATCGGCACCGGCCCGTTCAAGCTCAAGGAGTGGAAGCCGGACGACCGTCTCACCGTGGTCAAGAACCCCGACTACTGGCGCAAGGACAAGAACGGCGTCCAGCTCCCGTACCTGGACTCGATCACCTTCAAGCCCTACCCGGACGCCCAGTCCCGCCTGAACGCCCTGCAGTCGGGCGAGCTCACGGCCGGCCACTACTCCGGCGGCGAGCAGATCGACGCGCTGCGCACGGCCAAGGAGAACGGCTCGCTGCAGGAGCTGGAGTCGCAGAAGTACACCGAGCTGAGCTACGGCCTGCTCAACGCCTCCAAGCCGCCGTTCAGCAACAAGAACGCCCGGCTCGCGCTGGCCTACGGCCTCAACCGCAAGACCTTCAACAAGGCGATCAACCTGGACGTGCTGACCAACGCCTCGGGCCCCTTCGCCCCCGGCGAGACCGGCTACCTCGAGGACGCCGGCTTCCCGGAGTAC
>CAIYXG010000449.1 GCA_903930035.1 uncultured Actinomycetes bacterium
CACTCCCCCGCCCGTCGCATACTCGTTCGATCACGACGCCACACGCGTCGTGATCGAACGAGTACGCAAGTAGGGTCGGGGCGTGACGCTGAGCGACCAGGCGACGACCGACGAGCCGGTCCGGCCGTCCGCGCCGCGGTGGCGCAAGCCCGCGCTGGTCGGCGCCGGCGTCGCCGGGGCCACGCTGGCCATCGCCGCGTGGAACCCGACCGACAGCGGGACCCCGCTGTGCTGGTCGCAGGGGTTCCTGGGGGTCGACTGCCCCTTCTGCGGCGGCCTGCGCTGCGTGAACTCGCTGGTGCGGGGCGACTGGCTGGCCGCGGCCGACCACAACGTGCTGCTGGCCGTCGCGCTCCCCGTGGCCGCGGTCCTCTGGGTGGTCTGGATGGTGAGGTCGCTGCGGGGCGAGCGGTTCGAGCTGCCCAGGGTCCCGACCTTGGCGTGGGTGGGGATCGTGGTGTTCCTCGTCGCGTTCACCGTGGCGCGCAACGTGGGCGGTCCGGCCTGGGCCGAGTGGATCAACTCCGGCGTCTACCGCAGCTGACCGTCGCGGCGGACGGGCTCAGTCGAGCCGGCGCAGGTGGTCGCGGAACCGCACGGCGCGGTGCACGTACGACTCGACGCCCAGGTCGAAGTGGCCAGGGGTGACGGCGTGCTCCTTGACCGTCGCCGGCACGCCCAGCGCCATGGCCAGCGCCGGCACGACCTTCTTGTTGCCGACGAACGCGCCGGCCCCCACGACCGCCTCGCGGCCGACGTGCGCGTCGTGCAGCACGATCGACCCAGAGCCGATGAGCGCCTTGTCCTCGATGCGGCAGCCCTCCAGGTGGGCCAGGTGGCCGACGGTCACCTCGTCGCCGAGCGTGGTCGGGTGGAACGGCGTGGTGTGCAGCACGGCGCCGTCCTGGATGGAGCAGCGCTCGCCGATGTAGATGAACCCGTCGTCGCCGCGGACCACCGCCGACGGCCAGACCGACGAGTGGGCCCCCAGCACCACGTTGCCGATGACGACGGCGTCGGGGTGCACATAGGCGTCCGGGTGGATCTCGGGGACCTGGTCCCCCAGGGCGTAGATGGCCATGTCGGTCCTGTTCGGTGAGGGGGCAGGTCAGTCGTCGAGCGGGGCGTGCTTGCCGTACCCGCCGCGGAAGAACACGAGCGCGCCGACGTCGTCGCGCACCACGTCGAGCTCGCACACGCGGCCGACCACGATCACGTGGTCGCCGCCGGGGTGCACGGCCTCGAGCCGGCAGTCGATGTGGGCGACGGCGCCGCGGATCATGGGCGAGCAGGTGACCGCCGAGGGGTCCCAGTGGATGCCGGCGAACTTGTCCTCGGCCTTGCCGGCGAACTGGTTGGAGGTCTCGTGCTGGTCCTCGGCCAGCACGCTGATGCCGAAGCACCCGGCGGCCTCGATGAGGGGCCACGAGTAGGAGGTCCGGCTCACGCAGAAGCCCACGAGGGGCGGGTCGAGCGAGATGGAGAAGAACGAGCCGATGGCCAGGCCGACGGGGCGGCCCTCGGACTCGGCGGCCACCACGGTCACGCCGGTCGGGAACTGGCCCATGACCCGGCGGTACTCCTTGGGGTCGATCTCGATGGTGCCGCCGTCGCCGGTCGCTGCCTCGGTCATGTGGTGTCCCTCCGTGCTGCGGCGCCGCGAGGTGTCCGGGCTCCCGGACCGGTCGTCCGCCGGTCGGCGCAGGCTATCCGGCGGCCGCGGCCGCAGCGGGCGTGGGCGCGGCCGGCGACAGCGCGACCGTCAGGCCCTCCGACGCGGCCACGATCTCCTCGACCCGGTCGCCGGCATAGTCCCGGGCGGCGGCGAGGAGCTCGTCGACGCGGCCGTCGCCGTGGCTCGGGTCGTGGTGGAACAGCGCGAGCCGCCGCACGCCGGCCTGGGCCGCCACCTCCACGGCGTACTCCACCGTGCAGTGGCCCCAGTCGGCCTTGGTGAGGAACTCGTCGTTGTCGAACTGCGCGTCGTGGATCAGCAGGTCGGCACCCGCGCACAGCTCGAGCACGGTGGGGTCGACGTAGGTGGCGCCGACGCCGGGCTGCTGGTGGTCGGGCACGAAGGCCACGGAGGTGCCGCCGACGGTGAGCCGGAACCCGAGCGTCGGGCCGATGTGCGGGACCGGGGCGGAGCGCACCTCGGCGGGGCCGAGCGAGAACACCTCGGGGGCCTCGGTGATGGTGACCTGGCCGGGCAGGTCGTCGATCGTCACCGGGAAGTAGGGGGGCCGGATGAAGGAGCGGACCGCGTCCTCGAGCGAGCCGTCCTCCTGGGCGGGGCCGTAGACGTCCAGGCGGGAGCCCTCGCAGAGCCACGGCTTGAAGAACGGGACACCCTGCACGTGGTCCCAGTGCAGGTGGCTCACCAGCGCGGTGCCCTGGAACGCCTCGCCGGGCGCCAGCCCGCCGCCGGCCAGGTCGTTGCCGAAGTAGCGCAGGCCGGTGCCCAGGTCGAGCACGACCGGGTCCATGTCGGGGTGGGTGACCACGACGCACGAGGTGTTGCCGCCGTAGCGCCGCGTGCCGTCGCATGCGCACGGCGTCGACCCTCGTACCCCGTAGAACGTGACCTGCACTGAAGTTCCCGTGTCCCCCGGACGGACCCCCGTGGCCGCCCGCTGAAGTTGGGAAAACTACGGCAGCCCCCCGGGCCGACGGCCAACCGTGTGACCGATTTCTCGGGGGCGCCGCGTTGGCGGGAGCCACTGCCGCGAACCGCGCGGCACGGCAACGGCGTGGTGCGGGCCGCTCCTCAGCAGCAGTCGGAGGAACCGGCCGGCTGACCGGCCGGTGCTGCAGGCCGGCCGAGCGCCACGGGCTCGGACGCGGTCGCCGGTGCGCAGCACGCCGCGCCGCCGTCGCCCAGCACCGTCAGCGACATCTGCTCCGCGTCGGCGTTCTTCACGTACCACTCCCACGGCGCGCCGTCGGGGTCGGTCACCCAGGTCTCGGTCTTCTCGGCGAAGCAGCAGACGGTGTCGTCGACGCCGGTCGTCTCCAGGCCCTCGTCCGACAGCCGGGCCTCGGCCGCGCGCACCTCGGCGGGGTCGGTGGTCTCGACGCCCAGGTGGTTGAGCGTGCCGCCGTCGGGGCCCTCGATGAGCACCAGCTTGAGCGGCGGCTCGGCGATCTCGAAGTTGGCATAGCCGGGCTTGCGCTTGGCCACGGGCGTGGCGAAGAGCTTCTCGTAGAACTCGACGGCGGCGTCGACGTCGGTGACGTTGAGGGCGAGCTGGACTCGTGACATGGGAGGTTCCTCCGGTCGGGGGTGCCGGGTGAACCCGGCAGGGTGGACGGTGCTTCCCGGGTCAGTCGGGAAGGAGCTCGCGCAGCAGGTCCTGCACCAGCACGTCGATCTGGTCACGGATCGGCCGGACGGCGTCGACGCCCTGGCCGGCCGGGTCGGCGAGCGCCCAGTCCAGGTACCGGGTGCCCGGGTAGAAGGGGCAGTTGTCGCCGCAGCCCATGGTGATGACCACGTCCGAGGCCTGCACCGCGGCGTCCTCGAGCCGCTTCGGGTGCGCGCCGCTGGCGTGGAGGTCGATGCCCATCTCGGCCATGACCTCCACCACGGCGGGGTTGATGGTGTCGGCCGGGGCCGTGCCGGCCGAGCGGACGACGACGCGGTCGCCGCCGTGGTGGGCCAGCAGCGCGGCCGCCATCTGCGAGCGGCCGGCGTTGTGGACGCAGACAAAAAGGACTTCGGGACGGTCGTCGGTCATGGTGCCTCCGGGGTCGGGTGGGGGTAGAAGAGCCGCACCAGGCCGAGCGCGACGGCCATGCCCACCAGCTGGGCGACGATGAACATCGGGGCCGACGACGGGGCGATCCCGGCGAACGAGTCGGACAGCGTCCTGGCCACGGTGACCGCCGGGTTGGCGAAGCTCGTCGACGAGGTGAACCAGTAGGCGCCGCCGATCCAGAGTCCGACGGCGAACGGCACGACCTTGGCCCGGCCCGTCCGCACGCAGCCGTGGATCACGAGCAGCAGCCCGACGGTGGCCACCACCTCGGACAGCCAGAGGGCCGGCGAGGACCGGTCCTTGGTCGACAGGTTGACGGCCGGGAGCTCGAACATCAGGTTGGCGACCACCGCCCCCAGGCACGCCCCGACCGTCTGGGCCACCACGTACAGGCCGGTCTCCTTGGTGGTCGTGGAGCCGAGCAGCCGGTCCAGCAGCGTGACCACCGGGTTGAAGTGCGCGCCCGACACGGCGCCGAACATGAGGATCAGCCCGACTAGCGCGCCCATCGTGGCGAACGAGTTCTCGAGCAGCTGCAGCCCCACGTCGTCGGGCGACAGGTTGGTGGCCATGATCCCCGAGCCGATCACGGCCACGATCAGGAACCCGGAGCCGAGGGCCTCGGCGGCCAGACGGCGGCCGAGCGACAGCTGCAGTGCCCCGGTGCCGGTCTCGACCTCGTGGGCCAGGTCAGGCTGGGCCAGGTTGCGGAGGGCCGGGTCGGCGCCGTCGCCGGGTCGGTCGGTCACGGCGGGAGTCTGACAGGTGCGGGTGAACCGCCGGTGAACGACTGGCGTCGCGACGGCAACCGTCCGCGGCGGACGGCGGCGGGCGGCACAGGTCCCGGCCGGTAGGGTCCGCGCCATGAGCGAGCAGCTGGAACAGGGCGCCGTCCGCGCCAACGGGATCGACTTCGTCTACCTGGCCGCCGGGCCCGCCGATGGCCCGCTGGCGCTGTGCCTGCACGGCTACCCGGACTCGGCGTGGACCTGGCGCCACCTGCTGCCGGAGCTGGCGGCGGCCGGCTACCGGGCCGTCGCCCCGTTCAACCGCGGGTACGCCCCGACGTCGGTCGCCGCCGATGGCCGCTACCAGGCCGGCGTGCTGGGCCAGGACGCCAATGCCCTGCACGAGGCCCTCGGCGCCGGTCCCGACGCCGTGCTGGTCGGCCACGACTGGGGCGCGATGGGCGCGTACGCCGCGACCGGCACCGAGCCCGGCCGCTGGCGCAAGGTGGTCGCCGCCGCGGTCCCTCCCGGCCCCGTGACCGCGCAGGCGTTCTTCTCCTACGACCAGCTCAAGCTGTCCTTCTACATGTTCTTCCAGCTCACCCCGCTGGCCGACATGGCGGTGCCGCTCGACGACTACGAGTTCGTGCGGCGCCTGTGGGAGGACTGGTCCCCCGGCTACGACGGCGCCGAGGACTTCCAGCGCTTCGTGGACTGCATGGCCACGCCGGAGCACCTGGCGGGCGCGCTCGGCGCCTACCGCCAGACGCTGCAGTTCGAGCTGCAGGACCCGGCGCTCGAGGCGCACCAGAACGCCACGCTCGGCCTGCCCGAGGTCCCGCTCCTCTACCTGCACGGCACCACGGACGGCTGCATGTCGCCGTCGCTCGCCGCCACCGCCGGCGACTACCTGACCTACCCGGGCAGCCGGGCCGTCATGGTCGAGGGTGCCGGCCACTTCCTCCAGCTCGAGCAGCCCGAGCAGGTCAACGCGCTCATCCTGGGGTTCCTGGCCGAGTAGCCAGCCCGGCCAGACCGGCGGTCGACCCGGCGCCTCAGCCCGCCACCTCGGCCCGGCGCGTCAGCCCGGCGACGGGCCCAGGTGCACCGTGCGCGACCTGCCGCGGCCGGTCGTGTGCACCAGCCCGTCGGCCGCGAGCGACGCCACCACGTCGTCGGCCGCGTGCCCGCCCGGCAGGTCGAGCGCGCCGACCTGCACGGCCCCGTCGGCCAGCGCGGCCATGACCGCGCCGCGGGCCTGGCGGAGCGAGCCGTCGAACCTCCCCTGCTTCCGTGACACGGCGGCCGACCCGTCGGCCGGATCCACTCCACTGCCGCCCCGCCACGCACACCCGTCGGCCACCGGGCAGGTACTGCACGCGGGCACCGGCCGGCACACGGTGGCGCCCAGGTCGAGCACCGTCTGGTTCCACAGCCACGCCCTCCCGGCGGGCAACCAGTCGTCGGCGGCCTGCTGGGCGGCGCGCGGGGTGAGCCGCTCCCCCGCCCTCCGGGCCAGGACGCGGCCGACGTTGGTGTCGACTACCGCGGCGTCGGCCTCGAACGCGAAGGCCAGCACGGCCCGCGCCGTGTAGGGCCCGACACCGGGCAGGGCCAGGAGCGCGTCCAGGTCGGCCGGCAGCGCGCCGCCGTGCAGGTCGACGACCTGCTGCGCGGCCCGGTGCAGGTTGAGCGCCCGCCGCGGGTAGCCCATCCCCTGCCAGGCGGTCAGCACGTCGGCCGCCGGCGCGGCGGCAAAGTCGGCCGGGGTGGGCCAGCGGTCGCAGAACTCGGTCCAGCGCGGGACGACCCGGTCGACCTGGGTCTGCTGGAGCATGACCTCGGCGACCAGCACGTGCCACGGGTCCCGCGTGGCACGCCACGGCAGGTCGCGCAGGTGGCGGCGGCCCCACGCCAGCAGGGCGCGCTGGTCGTCGGTCAGGCGGGGGCGGGGCACGGCCCGGTCAGGCCAGGTTGCGGCGGACGACCGCCGTGGCCGAGGTGCCGTCCTCGTCCGAGAACACCGTGGCGTCGTCGGGCGCACCGAACGCCGTGCCCAGCACCAGCACGGCACCGCCGGCGCGGGTGACGCGGCCCACCTCGGCCCACCACGCATCGTCGCGCTCGGGCGGGGTCGACGGGTCGCCCGAGACGACCACGTTGAAGGCCTCGGTGCGGAACGGCAGCGCGTCGGCGCGGGCCACCACGACCGGGGCGGGCACGGCGCGGCGCAGCTCGGCGGCGCGGGCGGGGTCGGACTCCGCGGCGACCACCGAGCGGCCGGCGCGGTGGAGCACCCCGGTGAGGAGTCCGGTGCCGGCGTCGACGTCGAGCACGGCGGCGCCGGC
>CAIYXG010000450.1 GCA_903930035.1 uncultured Actinomycetes bacterium
CGCCGGCCGCCCGTGCGGCGTTCGTGCCGGCCGTCCAGAACTGGGCGCTCGCCCACGGGGTCGGCCACGCGTCGGCCGCCGAGGTCGACGAGTGGGGCGTCACCGGCGCCCTGCGGCTGGCCGGCCACCGGGCCCTGGCCGCCGCGGCCGGGAAGGGCCCGCCGCCCGACGCCGTGCTGCTCGACGGCAGCCACGACTGGCTCACCGTGCCGGACCCGCCCGAGCTGCTGTCGCCCGACCTGGGCGGGGTCACCGCCCCGCCGGTCACCACCCGGGTGAAGGCCGACATGGACTGCGCCGCCGTGGCCGCCGCCAGCGTGCTGGCCAAGGTGGAGCGCGACGGGATCATGGTGACGCTCGCCGAGCAGTACCCGGACTACGGCTGGGACGCCAACAAGGGGTACGGCTCGCCGCCGCACCTCGACGCCATCCGCCGGCTCGGCCCCTGCGCCGAGCACCGGCGCAGCTGGAAGCTGCCGACCTAGGTGGGCCGGACTAGTTGGTCCGGAGGTCCTTGAAGGCCGTCGTGGAGTCGATGCCGGGGTCCTTGGGGAGGCCCAGGACGCGCTCGGCCACGATGTTCTTCATGATCTCGTCGGTGCCGCCGGCCACCCGCATGCCGGGCACGCCGAGCAGCATCTTGGACCAGGCGTAGGTGCCCCACTCGCCGGTGTCGGCGCAGATGCGCGGGCCCAGCACCCCGGCGATCCACTCGCTGTAGGCCTTGAGGTTGTTGGTCAGGCTCAGCTTCGCGGTCGACAGCTCGGGCCCGGGCAGGCCGCCGGCCTTGATCTTGTCGAGGGCCCGCTGGTTGGTCCACCGGGCCACCATGAAGTCCGAGTAGATCTTCGCGATCTGGTCCACGACCACCTTGTCGTCGGCCAGGCCGAAGTGCTCGAGCATGGCGTGGATGCGCCGGGCACTGGTCACGCCGCCGCCCCCGCCGCCGCCGGCCCCGATCGACGCCCGCTCGTTCATGAGGGTGGTGAGCGCCACGTTCCAGCCGTTGTTGACCTCGTCCAGCCGGTGCGAGTCGGGGATCCGGACCTCGTCGAAGAACACCTCGTTGAACGCGGCCCCGCCGGTCATCTGGCGCAGCGGCCGGATCTCCACGCCGGGGGCCGACATGTCCACCACGAACGCCGTGAGGCCGCGGTGCTTGGGCATCTCGACGTCGGTCCGGCAGACGATCTCGCCGATCTGGCTGAGGTGGGCGTTGGAGGTCCAGACCTTCTGGCCGGTGACGACCCACTCGTCGCCGTCGCGCACGGCCTTGGTCTGCAGCGACGCCAGGTCCGACCCGGCACCCGGCTCCGAGAACAGCTGGCACGCCACCATGTCGCCCCGGTAGAGGTCGCGCAGGTAGGCGTCCTTCGCCAGGTCGGTGCCGTGGGCGAGGATCGTCGGGGCGACCATCCCGAGGCTGATGGTGAACAGGCCCATCGACGGCGTGAGGTACTGCGCCTCGGCCGCGGCGTAGGCCTTCTCGTACTTGCCGGACAGGCCGCGGCCGCCGTACTGCTCGGGCCCGCTGATCCAGCCGAACCCGTGGTCGAACCGCAGCCCGCGCCAGCGCCTGGCCTCGTTGGCCTCGGCCAGCTCGGCCTCCCGGTCCTTCTCGTCGAAGACGGCGACGTCGTCGCTGCCCTCGCCCCACACGAACTCGCTGGCCGGCGGGCGGGGCTCGGCGTGGGCCGAGAGGAAGGCGTGCGCCTCCTCGGTGAACTGCTCGATCGTGGGCTGCTCCGACATGCCCGGAGGGTACCGTCCCTGCCGGTCGGCCGACCCACCCGGCGGGGTACCGTGCGGCCATGACCGACGCCACCGCCCGCCGCAACCCGTGGCCCTGGCTGCTCGTGGTGTGGACGGTGTTCGTGTGGGGCGGCCGGATCCGTCTGGCCGAGGGCGAGGTCGGCCCGTTCCTGCTGGCCCTGACCTTCCTGGTGCCGACGCTGGCCCTGGTCGTGGCGCTCCTGCGGTTCCGGGCCGCCGTGCCGGCGCTGGTGGGCGCGCTCGCCCTCTGGACCACCGCCGTGTGGGTCGTGCGCGACGTCGACATCGTCGTGGGCGGCGGCCGCTCGGCGGGGTTCGTCGCGGTCCACGTCGTCCTGGGCGTGGTGTCGGTGGCGGTCGCCGCGCTGGCCCTCCGGTCGGTGCTGCGCCGGCCGGTCCCGGTCGTCGCTGCGTGACCGTGTGACGGATTCCTACCCGCTGAATGTCGGCAGAGGGCGCGCGGATGCGGCATGATGCCTCCGTGGCTCCGGCCACGCCTCGTGACATCCACCCATCCACCCTTCCTCTCCCACGGGTGACACGGGGCGGGGGTCATTGCGACTACGGCACGATGGGGGCCGTAGACGGGATGACCTCCTCCACTCCCTCCCTCCAGTCCTGGCGGGAGGGGCGCGCCCGGACGCCGGGCGGACTCAGCCCTCGGCGTTGACCAGGTGCTGGGCCGAGAGCGTGAA
>CAIYXG010000451.1 GCA_903930035.1 uncultured Actinomycetes bacterium
CCGAGGATGTCGTCGGAGACGTCCTGGATGAGCTGGGCCTTGTCGGCGGCCGACAGCGGGACGCGCTCGGCGGCGAGGGCCGCCAGGAGCTGCTCCTGGACGCGTCGGCGCAGGTCGTCCTCGCCGATCCGGCGGTCGAACAGGATGGGGCCCAGCTCCTCGATGAGCTGCTGGTGGACACGGTGCCGCAGCTCGGCGACGGCAGGGTCCTGGCGGACCGGCGCCGGGGCCGGCCGGGGCATCGTGGTCGAGCCCCGGGGGTCGTCGCCGCCCGCACCGCCCGCGCCGGGGCCGGGGCTGCCGCCCTGCTGTTCGTGGATCCGTTGGTACAGCGACACGTCTGGTCTCCCTGGGGGTGCTGGCTACCTGCGCCTCTTCGGCCGCTGGGCGGCCGGCATGAAGCTCTCGGCGAGCTGGGTGACGGCCTTCGCCACGCCGGACTTGGGGGCGAAGGTGACGACGGTCTCGCCCTTGTTGATCGACTGCGGGACCACGACGTCCGACGGGATGAGGCACGAGGCCTTGAACTGGAGCGTGCGCTCGACCTCGCCGACGTCGAGCTTCACCTTGGAGTCCGCGCGGTTCAGCGCCAGGAGGAGCTTGTCCTCCGGGGTCTCGAGCAGTCGCAGGGTCTGCAGGCCGATCTTCAGGTTCTTGATGTTCGGCACGTCGAGGCCCGACAGGAGCACGACCTTGTCGGAGGCCTCCACCGCACCGAGCACCACGTCGTTGAAGTACGACGGCGTGTCCACCACGACGTAGGCGCAGAAGGTGCGGAGGACCTCGATGACCTTGGTGAGGTGCGCCGAGGTGATCTGGTCGGCGTAGGCGGGCTCGAGCGGTGCGGGCAGCACCTTGAGCCCGGTGGGCTCGTGGGTCACCAGCAGGCTGTCGAGCAGCGGGGCGTCGAGCCGGTCGACGACGGGCAGGACGTCGGCCGTGGTGTGCCGCGGCGCCAGCTTGAGCATGACGGCCACGTCGCCGAACTGCAGGTCGGCGTCGACCAGGCACACGGGCCGGTCGGTGGAGCGGGCCAGGGCGACGGCCAGGTTGGTCGCCAGGACCGACTTCCCGGAACCGCCCTTCGTGGAGAACACGGTGATGACCTTGCACTCCGGGGACTCCTCGTCCGCCGGCGCCGCGGGGACCTCGGGCTGGTCGGGGCCGGCGGCCACCGGGGCGGCGGGCGGCGGGCTGGCGGCCTGGTCGAACGAGAGGGCCACCCGCTGGACGGACTGGGCGAGCACGGCCGGGTCGTTGCCGACCGTGACCACGTCGCGCACGCCGGCGCGCAGGGCCTGCTGCAGCAGCGAGGTCGTCAGCTCGTCGGTCACCAGGACCGCCGCCACGTTCGGGTACTGGGCGCCGATCCGGGCCGACATGGCGAGGGTGGACTCGTCCGCGCACGACGGGCCGAGCACGACCACCACGCCGATCCCGCCGCTGAGCCGGGTCACCAGCTCGTCGAGCTGGGCGAACGCGCTGACCGACGAGCCGAGCATGGTGACCAGCCGCTCCCGCTGGTGGTCGTCCGGCTCCACGACGGCCACCGCCACGCGCACCGGCGAGCCGGCCGGGGACGGCGCCTTCGGCACCGGGGTCACGGTGGTTCCCTCCGCGCGCTCGAGGGCCCCCGCCCCCTGCGCCTCGCCCATGGTCATCGTCATCTCCCTGTCACGTCCCGTGACTACTTGCCGGTGGTCGTCGCGTCGGACGCCGAGCTACCAGTCTGGCCCGGCAGCGCAGGCAGGCCCGCCTGCGGCGGCACCGGGACCGGCTCGTAGTCGCCCCGGTTCAGCGTCAGGTAGAGGTCGGCGTCGCGCACCGAGGCCAGGATCGCCGCCTGCTCGGGGGTGAGCTCGACCGTCACGCGCCCCGAGGCCGCCCCGGCGGCAGCGGGGGCAGGGGCGGGCGTCTCGCCGTCGGCGGCCGGGGCCGTGGCCGTGGGGCTCGACAGGTTCTGGTCGACCGCCAGCACCTTCACGTCCTGGAACAGGTAGGTCGCCGGCTTGGTGAAGACGTTGGCGCCGGTGGGGTTCAGGTTGGTGCTGATCAACGGGCACTCGCCGCCGCCGACCACGCAGGTGCGCGCCAGGATGTTGACCGAGTCGCCGGGCTGCACGAGCGAGGCGCTGACGGGGTCGAACTGGACCGTGATGGCGACCTTGCCCTTCTCGAGGGCGGCCCCCTTGGAGCCCGAGAGGTCCGTCGCCCCCACGAACATGGTGGTCGTCACGACCTCGCCGCCGCCCAGGTCGACGGCCGCCACCTGCCCCTCGATGTCGGCGTTCCGGCGCACGGCGTTGACCGGCAGGTCCACCCGTCGGCGCTCGGCGGCCACCAGCTGCCCGGCGGCCAGGGCCTCGTCGGCCTTGGTGCCCTTGGCCACCGGCTTGGCCGCCACCAGCACCTGCACCATCTCGTCCTTCGAGCTGCTGGACTGCTCCACGCCGCGCACGTAGTTGAGGGTCAGGAACGCCGCGACGGCGCCGACCAGCACGGCGGCGATGAGGATCAGGTTCTTGCGTGAGGCCACGTGGTGCGCACTCCCATGTCGGTACGGAGGACTTCCGACTAGTCCTGTCGGCCCAGAGGCGCCGTCTCTTTACCTTCCTCGCCGCATTTCCCGACATTTCCTGACCGGTCCCTGAGGACCGTGCCCGGTGCGCCGGCCGGACGCGACAGGGCCCCGACCGGCGGACCGGTCGGGGCCCCGCACCACTTGCGTGCCGGCGGCTCAGGCCTCCGGGGCAGGAGCCTCCTCGGCGACGGGCTCGTCGGCCACGGCCTCGGCGGCACCCTCGGCGGGCGCCGCGCCCTCCTCGCCGTACACCTCGGCCCAGGCCTCCTGGCCCTCGGACGGGGCGTCGGGGTCGTACTGGGCCCCGACGTAGTTGCCCTCGGCGTCGTAGGCGTGCTCGCCGAAGTGCTCCTGGTACTCGGCGGACACGATGCCGCCCTCGGCGGCCTGCTTGATCGACAGGCTGATGCGACGACGGTCCAGGTCCAGGTCGATGATCTTGACCCACAGCTCCTCGCCGGGGGTGACGACCTGCTCGGGGAGGTCGACGTGGTGCGCCGACATCTCCGAGATGTGGACCAGGCCCTCGATGCCGTCGCCCACCTGGATGAACGAGCCGAACGGCACGAGCTTGGTGACCCGGCCGTAGACCAGCTCGCCGACCTGGTGGTTGGAGGCGAACTCCTGCCACGGGTCCTGCTGGGTGGCCTTGAGCGACAACGAGATGCGCTCCCGGTCCAGGTCGACCTCGAGGACCTCGACCTCGACCTCGTCGCCGACGGCGACGACCGAGCCGGGGTGGTC
>CAIYXG010000452.1 GCA_903930035.1 uncultured Actinomycetes bacterium
CTCGACCCGGTGCTGGACGCGGCGCTGGCCGGTCCGCGGGCCGGGAACACCCACGGGCTGCACCTGGTCGTGCTCCGCTCGGAGTCGCTCGTCCGCTACTGGGACCTGACGCTCCCGCGACCGGCGCGTGATTCGTTCCGCTGGCCGGGCCTGCTCCGTGCGCCGGTGCTCGTCCTGGTCGTCGTCGACCCCCGGGCCTACGTGGAGCGGTACGCGGCCGCCGACAAGTCCCACAGTGGCCTGGGCGTCGACGCCGCCGACTGGCCGGTGCCCTACTGGTTCGTGGACGGGGGTGCGGCGGTGATGGGGATGCTCGTCGCCGCCGAGGCGGCCGGAGTGGGAGCGTTGTTCTTCGGTCAATTCGCCCACGAGGCGGCGGTGGCCGCGGAGTTCGGTGTGCCCGAGGGCTGTCGGTCGGTCGGCACGGTGGCGCTCGGGTGGCCGGCCCCCGACGGTCGTCGGCCCTCCACCTCGGCGACCCGGGGACGCCCGGCGCGGGCGACTGCGGTCCACCTCGACCAGTGGTGATCGCCCGGAGCCGGGGGCCGGGGCGTGCGCACGGGTGAACACGCGGCGACGACCAGCTGACGACTAGGTTTCGGAACCGCCCGACCGGGGCGAACGGGCCGGTGTCGTGGGGTCGACGGGGGGACGGATGCACGAGCGCAGTCAGCGGTTCTGGTCGTGGATGGCCGTCAACCTGGGGCGGCACGCCGGTCTGGTCGCCGTCATCGGGTTGGTCTTCACGGTCGTGCTGGGGCTGGGCATCACCCGGCTCGAGTTCGCCACCGGACAGGACAGCTACCTGAACGCTGACGACCAGGTCGCCCAGGACAACCTGGAGTACCAGGAGTTGTTCGGGGGCCAGGCCCTGCTGACCGCGATCGAGGTGCCCGAAGGGTCCACGGTCGACTCCCTGTTCACCCCCGAGGGCGTGGCCGCCATGGCGGCGACCTCCGACCGGGTGCGGGCCATCGAGAACGTCGACGGCGTCATCTCGCCGCTGACCGCGCTCGAGTTCTCGAACAGCCTCGTCCAGGCCCCGGCCGGCGGGACCGTCTTCGACGCGATCGCCACCAGGGCGCTCGCCCAGGCGCAGGCCGCCGCCGAGGCCTCGGGTGACACCGCCAGCGCCGAGGCGCGTGGTGCCGACATCGCCGCGACCGCCGGCCGACTGCTGGCGATCCCGCCGGACCAGCAGGTCCTGACGAACCCCGAGTGGGTCCGGTTCCTCCTCTACGACAACGAGGGCGGGATCCGACAGGCGTTGCGGACCTTCTTCCCGGACGACCGCCACGCCCTGATGATCACGCGGCTCGGTGGGAACCTCTCGATCGACCAGGAGGGTGCTGCCGCCAACGGCGTCGTCGACGTGGTCGACGGCCTCCGGCTGCCGGGTGACCCGCAGGTGGTGACCACCGGCGCATCGCTGCTCCTGTTGGACATCAACGACTACCTGCAGGGCGGGATGCTCACGCTCGGTGGGATCGCCGTGGCGGTCATGGCGGTGATCCTGTTGTTGTTCTTCAACGTCCGATGGCGCCTCCTGCCGCTCGCTGTGGTGCTCATCGGGGTCATCTGGGCCTTCGGCCTCGCCGGCTACCTGGGGATCCCCCTGACGCTCGTGACCATCGCCGGCCTGCCGGTGATGCTCGGGATCGGCATCGACTACGCGATCCAGATGCACTCACGGATCGAGGAGGAGGTGGTCATCGACCACTCACCGCACCCGATCCAGGAGGCGGCCCGGGGGCTCGGCCCGGCGCTGCTCGTCGTCACCTTCGACGCAGTCTTCGCCTTCGCGGCGATCCAGTTGTCCCAGGTGCCGATGGTGCGCGACTTCGGCTGGTTGCTGACGGTCGGGATCGTCGCCATCTGCATCTCGTCCATCGTCAACCCGTTGGCCGCGCTCGGGATCCGTGAGTACCGCAGCCCCACGCGCGGCCGGAACTTCAGCGAGGGCCGCTTGGGCCGCCTGGTCGTGTGGCTCGGCAGCCTGCCGGCGGCGACCGCCATCCCGTTGGCCGTGGTCTCGGTCGTCGTGTTCGTCGTCGGCAGCGTCGTCGAGCCGAGCATCAAGTTGGAGACGGATCCGACGAACTGGGTGAGCCAGGACAACCCGGTGATCCAGGACCTCCGGTCCGTGTCCGACCAGGTTGGGGGTGACGCCGAGCTCGGCGTGTTCGTCCGCTCGACCGACGGCACGTCCCTGTTCACCCAGCCCGTGGTCGACTACGTGGACCGCTTCACCAACCAGGAACTGGCGGCGCACCCCGGTGTCCTCAACGGGGCGACGAGCATCGTGGCGACCATCTCCGACCTGACCGACGTGCCCGGTGCGGCGCCGGTCGCACCGGAGGCCGCGACCGTGCAGGCCGCGTGGGACGTCGCGCCACCGGACGTCCGCTCGTCGACCGCCACCGAGGGTGGCACGGCCCTCAACGTCGTCTACCTGACGAAGCCGGGGCCCCTCGAGGACCGCGCGGCCGTGGTCGAGGGGATCCGCTCGGACGCCGACCCTCCCGCCGGCACGACCGTCGTGCCCTCGGGTCTGGCGGTCGTGGGCACCGGCCTGCTGGCCAACCTGGAGGCCAACCTGGTCGAGCTGACCTGGGTCGCGGTCGGCCTGGTGTTCCTGTTCCTGCTGGTCCGACTCCGCTCCCTCACCCGCGCGCTGTTGTCGATGGTGCCGGTGCTCGTGTCCTCGGGAGTCGCCACGATCGCGATCTGGGCGCTCGGCATCGAGCTGAGCCCGATGACCGCGGTCGGCGGTCCGCTCGTGGTCGCCACCTGCACCGAGTTCACCTCGCTGATCCTGTTGCGCTACCTGGAGGAGCGTCGACGCGGGCTGGAGCCCAAGGCGGCGATCGATGTGACCGCCGCCCGCACCGGCCGGGCGTTCATCGTCTCGGCCATGACCGCCATCGCCGGCGTCGCCGTGATCGCGTCGTCATCGCTGCCGCTCCTGCGCAACTTCGGTCTGTTCGTGGCGATCAAGGTCGCGATCGCGCTGCTGGCGGCGTTGGTCGTGCTGCCGCCGCTCGTCCTGTGGGCCGACCGGCGCAACTGGGTGTCCAAGGGGATGCTGGAGGTGAGCGACGCGCCGTTCATCGAGGTGTCGGACCACGCCCCGGGGGTCGACGCCCGGACCTGACCCCGGTGGCGGGGCCGGCTCAGCCGGACAGCTCCGCGAGCAGGTCCTCGACGGTGTCGACCGGCGCCCGGCACGCGTGGTCCCGGCACACGTAGGCCCGTCCGGCATCGCCGGTCTCGTCCCGCCCCTCCCACAGGGGTCCGTCGCCGCGTTCGCCGGCAGCCAGCACCGCCGTGGGCAGGAACCGCCGTCGCACGGCGTCGGCCAGGTCGGGTCGCTCACCGGTCACGACGACCTCGGTGACGCCGACCGCCTGCAACTCGACGGCCCAGAGGAGCATCCCGAACCCGAGCGGGTGACGGGCGGCCAGCGGACCCAGGTTCCGCAGGAGTGTCCGGGCGAGTTCGCCCAGGTGGGACCGTCCGGTCAGTGCCTCCAGCCGCAGGAACCCCACCGCCGCCAGGCTCGCCCCCGAGGGGGTCGCCCCGTCGGCCAGCTCCCGTGGGCGGGTCAACAGCGCCGGGGCGTCGTCGCCCGTGGTGAACACGCCGCCGTCGGGGTCCCAGAACATACCGGCGAGCCGTTCCGCGACCTCACCCGCCTCGTCGAGCCAGCGGAGTCGACCGGTGGCCTCGTGGAGCGACAGGAACGCATCGAGCAGCGCTCCGTGGTCCGTGGCGTAGGCCAGGTGTCGGGCCCGGCCGCCGCTGCCGTCGTCCTGCCAGGACCGCAGCCAGCGTCCGTCGTCCCGGCGGAGCCGGTCGCACAGGAACACGGCGGTCCGCTCCGCCTCTTCCAGCCAGTCCGCCCGGCCGGTCGCAGCGGCCGCCTCGGCGAGGGCCGCCACCAAGAGCGCGTTCCACTCGGTCAGCACCTTGTCGTCCAGGCCCGGCCGGGGCCGTCGGGCGCGGACCTCCAACAGCGTGGCCCGGGCCGCATCCAGCTCGGGCGTCCGCTCCAGCTCACCCCGGTGGCGGATCCGGTTCGGGATCGACGCCCCCTCGAAGTTGCCGCCGGCCGTGATGTCGAAGTGGGCGCACACCTCCTCGGAGTGGTCGGCCAGGCCGACGTCCTCGAGGGCACCGGCGACCTGGTCGGGCGACCACACGTAGAACGCGCCCTCCTCGGCGTGGTCCGAGCCCTCCGTCGGCAGGCTGTCGGCGTCCTCGGCCGAGTACCTGCCGCCGTCGGGGTGCGACAGGTCGCGGAGGACGTAGTCGACGGTCTCGGTGAGCGACTGCAGGTGGCGGTCCGCGCCCGTCACCTGCCACGTGTGGGTGAGCAGCCGGATCAGCAGCGCGTTGTCGTAGAGCATCTTCTCGAAGTGCGGAACCAGCCAGTGGCGATCGACCGAGTAGCGGGAGAACCCGCCGCCGAGGTGGTCGTTGATGCCGCCGGCGCACATCGCGTCGACCGACGTCACGACGGCGTCGAGCGCCGCGGCGGAACCGGTCCGGACGTGCTGGCGGAGCAGGTGGTCCAGGGTCAGTGTCTGGGGGAACTTCGGCGCGTGCCCGAACCCGCCCCACTGTGCGTCGAGCGCGGCGAGCGCCGCCATCGTCGCCTCGTCGAGCACCTCGACACCGGGAAGGTCGCCGACACCCGGCCCGCCCGCCGGGGCGACGCTGCGGCGCAGCGACTCGGTGATCCGGCCGGCCTGCTCCAGCAGCTCGTCGCGGCGCTCCGTCCACGCCTCGTGGACGGCGGTGAGCACCTGGGTGAACGAGGCCTGGCCGCCACGGGGCTGGTCGGGGAAGTAGGTGCCGCAGAAGAACGGCTCGCCGTCGGGCGTGGCGAACACCGTCATCGGCCAGCCCCCGTGGCCGGTCATGGCCTGGGTCGCCTCCATGTAGATGGCGTCGACGTCGGGACGCTCCTCCCGGTC
>CAIYXG010000453.1 GCA_903930035.1 uncultured Actinomycetes bacterium
CGCCACGTTGTCGCGCAGGTCCTCGCTCAGGACCGTCACGGCGTCGGCCCGCCGGTAGAGGAACTTCTCGAGCGCCGACGCCGCCGCGATCACCTTCGGGTTCGTGATGGCACCCAGCTCGACGGCCACGTCGGGGAACACGTCCTGGACGTTGAACACGAACGGTGCCCGCCGGAAGGTCGCGGCCAGCCAGCCCGCCACGCCGAGCGGCAAGGGCGGCGACATCACCATGACGGCGTCCGGGCGCATCCGGGTGGCGGTGGCCGCCACCACCGACATGGCGGTGAAGCCCCCGAACGCCACCGCGCGGGCCGGGATGTTGGTCTTGTCGGTCGGGAACGGGTGCAGGCGGGTGATCCAGCCCCAGTCGGTCGTCTCGGTCCGCCACGGCCTACCGCCCCAGCCGTCCTCGACCTTGTGGTGGCGGTACCAGGGCAGTGCCGTGACCACGTGCAGCCGGTGGCCGCGGTCGGCCAGGGCAGACGCAATGGCCGACATGACCTCACCGGTCGGGGCGACGTCAGGGGCAAAGTGCGGGCAGAGGACCAGCAGGTTCATGGGCGTCGGTCGGCGTCAGCCGCGGGCCGTCGTGTAGGCGGCGAGCTGGGCCCGGGCGGTGCGGGCCGGGGTGAAGGCCGCTGCCAGGGCACGACCACGGTCGGCCCGGGCGGCGCGCGCCGCGTCGGTCAGTCGGAGTACGTCCTGCATGGCTGTGGCCCACCCTGCCACATCGTCCGGGTCCACAAGGTCCGCGGGGTCCGCCACCTCGGGCAGCGAGCCCGCGTCGGCGACCACCACGGGACAGCCCCGCACCTGCGCCTCGACGACCGGCAGGCCGAAGCCCTCGTAGCGCGACGGGACGACGACCGCAGCGGCGGACCGGTAGAGACGGTCGAGGAGCGGCGCCGGGACGCGGCCGGTGCGGCGCACGCGGTCGGTCAGGCCCAGCTTGACCACGGTGGAGATCACGTCGCCCTCGCTCGGGCCCAGGCCGCCGGCCAGCACCAGCTCGACGTCCTCGCCGGAGCCCACCAGCTCGGCGAAGGCCGCCAGCAGCACCTGGTGGTTCTTGTGCGGGTAGGTGATCGCCGGCCACAGGAAGTACGGCCGCGTCGGCACGTGGTCGTCCAGGTCGGGGTCGGGCCGGCCGTCGTCGGGCCGGACCGCCGGGTAGGGCGCGGCGTGGCCCGGCAGCTCAGGGACCGGCGGCGCCGCCCACGGCACCACGACGCCCTGCGCGGCGGGCACCTTCAGCAGCTCGCCCACGCGGCCCCGCGTGAACTCGCTCGGCACGCAGACGACCCGGGCCACCCGCGCCGACCGGCCCACCATGGCCCGGACGTAGGTCCGCTTGGTCGCGGTGAAGTTGCCGGGCAGGTCGAGCGGCTGCAGGTCGTGGACGGTGAGCACCACCTGGCCGGGGTGGGACAGCGGGACGATGCCACCGGCGTGGTGCACGACCTCGGCACCGAGCCGGCGCGCCGCCCGGGCCAGCAACGTCTGCTCGGCGAGCACACGTCGTGGCTTGGAACGGGCGTCGAGGTCCACGACCTCGACCGGGAACCGTGCCGCCAGGTCCGGGTGGGCGGCCTGGACCGCAGGGGTGAGGGCCAGGTGGACCTCGGGGAACTCGCCGGGCACCAGCTCGTCGGCCAGCGCGCGCAGCATGGTGGTCACGGACTCCTCGCTGCCGCCGACGCGCCCGGGCACCAGCCAGAGCAGGTTCACCAGGAGCCGGCCGCTCACCGCGCACCTCCTGCGGCGGACTCGTAGGCCGCCACCGTGGCGTCGGCGGCCGACGCCCACGTGAAACCTGCGGCCCGGGTCCGCCCGGCGGCCCGCAGCCGCTCCGCCAGGTCCGGGTCGTCCAGCACGCGGGCGAGCCCCTCGGCGACCGACCCGACGTCCTCGGGGTCCACCAGGACGCCGGCGTCGCCCACCACCTCGGCGCAGGCCGTGCCTGCCGAGGTCACGACCGGCGCACCGGCCGCCATGGCCTCCAGGACCGGCAGCCCGAAGCCCTCGGCCAGCGACGGGAAGCAGAACGCCTCGGCGCCGGCCTGGAGCGCCGGCAGGTCGGCGGCCGGCACGTGGCCCGTCAGCACGGTTCGGACACCGTCGGCCCCGGCGGCCGGGTCCACCTGGCCCCACCCGTCGGGCCCCACCACGACCAGCGTGAGGTCCGGCCGGCCGAGCCGGGCGACCGCCGCGACCAGCCGCGCCAGGTTCTTGCGGGGCTCGAGCGTGCCCACGAACAGCACGTACGGGCCCTCGACCCCGTACCGCGAGCGGACCGCCGCCACCGCCCCGGGGCCCGGCTCGACCGGGGTGGCGCCCCACGGGACCACGCGGAGGCGGTCGGCGTCGATCCCGAAGGCGCGGCAGTCGCGGGCGACGACCTCGGACGGGACCATCACCACCTGTGCCGTGTCCCGGACGATCTCCAGGCCGCGCCGCAGCAGGCGGGCCCCCCGGCGGGTCAGCAGCTCCGGCCGCGTGACGGGGAACAGGTCGTGCACGGTCGCCACCATGGGCACCGTGCCCGTGGGCGGCACGACGGGAGCCGTGACGTGGACCACGTCGAGCCGGCCGAGCGCACGGGGCAGCGCCGGCCGTCGCAGCGCGTGCCACGCGTCGTAGAGGTACGGCAGCGGCAGGGAGGTGCGCGCCACGGGGACCGTCGGCGCGAGCCCCTCGCGCGGGGGGCCGCCGCGGGGGCCCAGCCCGACCAGCTCGGCCCCGCCCCGGGCCTCGACGGCCGCCACCAGGTCCAGCACCGACCGGGCCGTGCCGCCGGGCACGCGGTGCCAGCACTGCGTCAGGACCACGGCGACGCGCGGGCCCGACGACGCGTGGTCCGGGCCGTTCGCTCCGAGGGTGCCGCTCACGGGTGGCAGTCTCGCACCCGTCCCCGCCGAAGTCCGGCTCCTCGGTCGCGGCGACCGGTCCGGTCAGCCCTGCAGCGAGCGGAAGTAGTCGACCGTGCGGGCCAGGCCCTCCCGGAGCGGGACGGTCGGGCTCCAGCCCAGCTGGGTCTGGGCGGTGGTGATGTCGGGCCGCCGCCGGGTGGGGTCGTCCTGCGGGAGCGGCCGCATCTCGATCGGCACGTCGGCGCCGGTCAGCTCCAGGACCATCTCGGCCACCTCGCGCACGGTGAACTCGGCCGGGTTGCCCAGGTTCACCGGCCCCTCGACGTCCGACTCGACGGCGGCCACGATGCCGCGCACCAGGTCGTCGACGTAGCAGAAGGACCGCGTCTGCGAACCCACCCCGAAGATCGAGATGGGCTCGCCCGCCAGCGCCTGCGACACGAACGTGGAGACCACGCGCCCGTCGTCGGGGCGCATGCGCGGGCCGTAGGTGTTGAAGATGCGGATGATGACGGTGTCGGTGCCGCGGGAACGGC
>CAIYXG010000454.1 GCA_903930035.1 uncultured Actinomycetes bacterium
GCCGGGTAGCCGAACACGTCCGGGATCCACACCTCGGTGCACTCGACGCCGAAGTGCTCCTCGAAGTACCGCTGCCCGTGCGTGATCTGGCGTACCAGCGCCTCGCCGCCCGCGAGGTTGGTGTCGGCCTCCACCCACATGCCGCCGACCGGGACCCACTGGCCGGACGCCACCTTCTCCCGGATCCCCTCGAAGATGGTCGGGTAGCCCTCGCGCATCCACTCGTACTGGACCGCCTGGCTGCACCCGAACATGAACTCGGGGTCCTCGTCCATCAGCGCCAGCACGTTGGAGAACGTGCGGCTGCACTTGCGGCGGGTCTCCCGCAGGGGCCAGAGCCAGGCCGAGTCGATGTGGGCGTGGCCGATGGCCGAGATGGTGTGCGCGCTCGCGTGGGCGGGCCGGGACAGGACCTCGGCCAGGCACTCGCGCGCCCGGCCGGCCGTGCCCGGGACGTCGTCGACGTCGAGCGCGTCGAGCATGTCCTCGAGGGCCCGCAGGATCTCGTGGTGGCGGGGCTGGTCGTCGGGGAGCTGGCGGCGCAGGCCGTCGATGGCCCGGATGTCCTCGCGGAGGGCCACCACCTCGGTGTGCGACTCGACGAACGCCGCCTTGCGGAGGTTGTAGATCGGTCCCGTGCCGGCGGTGGGCAGGTCGCTGTTGGGGTCGCCGTAGATGGAGATCTCGGGGTTCGAGGCGGCCTCGACGAGCCAGTCCGCGGTCTCGCCGCCCTTGGCCGGTGCGGCGACCGGCAGGTGGTGGTTGAGCGGGTGCAGGCCCCGCCACGGGACCCACTCGTCACCGCGCCGGACCCACACCAGCCCCTCGGACTGGAAGCCGGGGGAGTGGCCGAAGCCCAGGTTCACGGCAGCCAGCACGGTCAGTCCGGCCCAGTCGGCGGGGACCTCGCCGGTCATGCGGAACCAGGTGGTGCCCCAGGGCCGGCCGAACATGCTGCCGACCTGGAACGGCTCGTAGGCGGCGGCCGCGGCCTCGGCGACGGTCACCGGCTCCCCGGGCACCTCCCAGGCCGAGACGGTGAGCGGGTGCGTCCTTCCGGTCAGCGCCGTGTCGATGCGGTCGCGGGCGACGCGGAACAGGCGTCGCTCGATGAGGGAGCGGTCGTCGTGCACGTCGGCACGCTACCAACGGGCCCTGCGGGCGCCGGTCAGGTGAAGTGCACGACCCCGTCGTCGACCTGGGACAGCCGCATGGCCCGGAAGTCCTTCAGGTACGACTGGTACACCTGCCACGGGAACCGGCTGCCCTGCTGGGGGAGCGTCCCCGCGGCCCGGGCCACGTAGCCCGACGTGAGGGCCATGAGCGGCGACGGGTCGGCCACCGCGCCGTCGTTGTGGGGAACGGCGGTGGTCGTGCCGGTGGCGCGCAGGTGGTTGAGGATCCGGCAGACGTACTCGCACGTGAGCTCGGCCTTCAGGGTCCACGACGCGTTCGTGTAGCCGACGGCCATCGCCAGGTTGGGCACGTCCTCGAGCATCATCCCCTTGTAGGTCAGCCGTTCGGAGGGCACCACCGGCCGGCCGTCGACCACGAGCTCGATGCCGCCCAGGAAGAGCAGCTCGAGCCCGGTCGCCGTGACGACCACGTCGGCGGCGAGCTCGTCGCCGGAGGCGAGCCGGATCCCGTGCGGGGTGAAGGTGTCGACGGTGTCGGTGACCACCGAGGCCCGGCCCTCCCGCAGGGCGGCGAACAGGTCGCCGTCGGGCACCACGCACACCCGCTGGTCCCACGGGTCGTAGCGCGGGGTGAAGTGGCGGGCGACGTCGTAGTCGGCGGGGAGCTGCTGGGCGACCCGCTCGATGAGGCCGGCCCGGACCTGCTCCGGCCGGCGACGGCTCACCTGGTAGAAGCCCTGGGTCATGAGCGCGTGGAGCCAGCGCACGGCCGGCTCGGCCCAGCGCCGCGGCAGCACCCGGCGGAGGGCCCGGGCGGTCCGGCTCCGCCGCGGGCGCGAGAGCACGTAGGTGGGGGAGCGCTGCAGCATGGTGACGTGCCCGGCGGTGCGGGCCAGCGCGGGCACGAGCGTCATGGCCGTGGCGCCCGAGCCGATCACGACGACCCGTTGGCCGGCACCGTCGAGGCCCTCGGGCCAGAACTGCGGGTGGACGACCTGGCCCGTGAACGAGTCGATGCCGGGGAACTCGGGCTCGTAGCCGCGGTCGTAGCGGTAGTAGCCGGCGCAGGAGAACAGGAAGCTGCAGGTGAGCCGGGTCGTCGTGGGCGGGCCGTCGGGCCCCGTCACGTCGACCGTGAGCAGCCAGCGGGCGTCCGGGGAGGACCACTCGGCCCGGCGCACCCGGTGGTGGTAGCGGACGTGGTGGTCGACGCCCTCGTCGGCGGCGGTCGCCCGCAGGTACTCGAGGATCTCGGGGCCGTCCGCGATGGAGTCGGCGCCCTGCCACGGGCGGAACGAGTAGCCGAGGGTGTGCATGTCGGAGTCGGAGCGGATGCCGGGGTAGCGGAACAGGTCCCACGTGCCGCCCAGGTCGCCACGGCCCTCGAGCACGACGTAGGTCGCCCAGGGGCACTCGGTGCGCAGGTAGTGGCCGGCGGCGATGCCGGAGATCCCGGCGCCGACGACGACCACGTCGAGGTGCTCGGTCGGGCTGGGCTCCATGCCCGAATCTTGCCATCATCCGATGTCAAGGTCACGCGGGTCCGTTGTGGCGTGTGTCATGCCGCCCTGCGCTCCGTGCGCTCTCTACACTCCGCGGGCACGCACGCCGACCGGAGGCAGCCATGGCATCGACCGAGCACGACGACCGGGCACTGGTCTTCATCACGCCCGAGGCCTATGCCGACATGGACGCCTGGCACGCCACGGCGGCCGAGCTCCGTCGGGACAACCCCGTCGCCCGGGTCGAGGCCGAGGGGTGGACCCCGTTCTGGGCGGTGAGCCGGCACGCCGACGTCTTCGAGGTGTCCCGCCGCAACGACCTCTACTGGAACACCGAGTACTCGGCGCCGGGGCCCGACCTGACCTACCAGTTCCTGCAGGCGGCCGGCCTCGAGCTGCCCCGGACGCTCGTGCACCTGCACGGCGACATCCACAACAAGTACCGCGAGGTCACCAACGACTGGTTCAAGCCGGCCGCGGTGAAGGGCCTCCAGCCCGCGATCGACGCGATCGCCGACGACTACGTCGCGCTGCTCGCCGAGAAGGGCGGGGAGTGCGACTTCGCGGTCGACGTGGCCGTGCCGTTCACGATCCGCGTGATCATGAGCATCTTCGGCGTGCCGCCCGAGGACGAGGCCTTCATGCTCAAGCTGACCCAGGGGATGTTCGGGGCCGCCGACCCCGAGTACCTGGGGGACTTCACCGACCCGCTCGACCTGGTGCGCTCGACCATCGACGAGTTCGCGGCCTACTTCGACGAGCTGTCGGCCGACCGTCGGGCCCGCCCGACCAACGACCTGGCCAGCGTGATCGCCAACGGTCGTGTCGACGGCGAGCCGCTCGGGAGCACCGAGAGCCTCTGGTACTACATCATCGTGGCGACGGCGGGCCACGACACGACCTCGTACTCGATGTCGGGCGGCCTCGAGCAGCTGCTGCGCCACCAGGACCAGCTCCGCCTGCTCCAGGACGACCCGTCGCTGATCGTGAACGCGGCCGAGGAGATGATCCGTTGGACCAGCCCGGTGCGGTCCTTCTTCCGCTGGGTGCAGGAGGACACGGTGCTGGGCGGCCAGGAGCTGGCCAAGGGCGACGTGGTGCTGACGTCCTACCCGTCGGCCAACCGGGACGACGCAGCCTTCGAGCGCCCCGACGAGTTCGACATCACCCGGCCCGACGCCAAGAACCTGCTGTCGTTCGGTCTCGGGATGCACTACTGCCTGGGCGCCCAGGTGGCGCGCCGCGAGGTGCAGACCATGGTGCGCAAGGTCCTCGAGCAGGTGGACACGATCGAGCTCGCCGGCGAGCCGCAGTGGACCGGGGCGCACTTCGTGTCGGGCCTCAAGCACCTGCCCATCAGCTACACCCTGAAGTAGGCGGACTGCGGGCGACGGGTCGCCCGCCCGCCCCAGCCGTTAGGGTCGGGGGAGGAGGATCTCATGGACGTCATGGCCGGCCGCACGGTGCTCATCTACGACATGGACTGCGGGTTCTGCACGCGCAGCGCCCGGTGGATCGAGTCGCACTGGTCCGGCGACGGGCGGCCCCGGCTGGTCGGCGGCCAGCAGCTCGACGACGCCGAGCTGGCGGCGGCGGGCCTGACCCGGGACCGCCTGGCCAAGGAGGCGGTCTGGGTGGACGGCCCCACGGTCCTCGGCGGGGCCGACGCCATCGCCGCCTCGATGCGGGCCGCCACCGGCTGGGTCCACGCCCTGGGCGTGCTGATCTCGCTGCCCGGGCTCCGGCAGCTGGGCCGGCTCGTCTACCCGGTCGTGGCCCGCCACCGGCACCAGATGCCCGGCGCGACCGATGCCTGCAGGATCGACTGACCGCCCCCGACCGGGCGTCCACGACGGGAGCACACATGAAGTTCGGCATCGCCTTCGCCAACGTGGTCGGGTTCGACAGCCTGGAGGGGCTGCAGACGCTGGCCCGCTCGGCGGAGTCCGCAGGGTTCGAGTCCCTCTGGACGGTCGAGCACGTGATCTTCCCCGACGACTACGAGTCCACGTACCCCTACGACCCCAGCGGCAAGATGCCGATGACCGCCGACCTGCCCATGCCCGACCCGCTGGTCTGGCTGGCGTTCGTTGCGTCGGCGACGACCACGCTGCGCCTCGGGACCGGCATCCTGATCCTGCCGCAGCGCAACCCGGTGGTGCTGGCCAAGGAGGTGGCGACGCTCGACGCACTGAGCGGCGGACGCGTGGAGCTGGGCATCGGCGTGGGCTGGCTCGAGGAGGAGTTCGACGCCCTGGGCGTCCCCTTCGCACGCCGCGGCGCCCGCAGCGACGACTACCTGGCGGCCATGCGGGCCCTCTGGGACGCCGACAGCGCCGAGCACGAGGGCGAGTTCGTCTCGTTCTCGGGCGTGAGCGTCAACCCCAAGCCGGCCCGCGGCCGGGTGCCGGTCCACGTCGGCGGCCACACCCGTCGGGCGGCCGAGCGCGCCGGCCGCCTGGGCGACGGTTTCTTCCCCGTCACCGGCAACGTCGCCGAGCTGGTCGACATCATGCGCCAGACC
>CAIYXG010000455.1 GCA_903930035.1 uncultured Actinomycetes bacterium
AGCTGGGTGGCGACCGCCACGAGCGTGCCGTGCTCGTCGAACAGGCGCGCCGTGCCCGAGCAGAACCCGTCGGCCGCCACGTGGGCCACGGTGTCCTGCAGGAGCCACTCGGACCGGGCGTCGGCCACGAAGTGCATCGTGATGCTCATCGAGACCACCAGGAAGAACCCGATCTCGGTCCCCAGCCCGGCGTGGGCGGCGGGCCCCAGGATGTCGCCCGGGGCGCAGAGGAGTGCCGGGTCCCACCGGCCGGTGGCGTCCATGGGTGACGAGCGGAAGCGGAACCAGCTCGCCGTCCGCGGGTCGGCCGGCGGCGAGACGGCACCGAGCGTGGCAAAGCCCTTCGCCGGCCGGAACTCGTTCTGCCGGTGGTACGGGATGCGCTCGAACGGCGAGCCCTTCTCGACCTCGCGGGCGCGGTAGTCGTCGGGGCCGCCCACGTCGGGCCGGGGCTCGCCCACGAACCCGTAGGGGCTCTCCGACCGGTTGCCGAAGACGACCGTGAGCACCAGGTCGCTGCGGACCGGGCCGGCCGGGTCGGGGTCGGCGGGGTCCAGGGCCCAGAGCCGCACGAGCGCCTGCGAGCCGTTCCGGCCCTGCCGGAGGACCTCGACGTCCACGGCCACGGGGCCGCACGGCACCGCCTGGCAGTACGTGGCGTCGGCGACGACGGGCTCCAGGTCGGGGCGGTCCAGCTCGACGGTGGCGGCCCGCAGCGCGGCGGCCATCGTGATCCCCCCGAAGGCGTAGAAGATCCGGTAGTTGTCCGAGATGGTCAGCTGGTACCGGCCGGGGACGCCCGGCACCGGCTGCGGCGCCGTGTCGGCCATGACGTCGCCCGGGGGCAGCGAGTCGGGGTCGACCTGCGGGGGGCCGGGGAGGGTCGTCGGGACCGTGTCGGACGTGGTCATGCAAGGACTCCGAGGAGAGGATCGCCGCGGCGAGGTGCGGTCGGCGTCAGGGCCAACACCTTTGCCGGGCCGGATCGTCCCCCACCAGCCGGTCGGCGGCCCGGCCGGGTGAAACGTGTCACCCGGGGGTACGGTCGGGCCATGTCCGGAACTGGTACCGACCTGACCGTCGACGTCCTGATCGACGCCGACCCCGCCACCGTGTGGGCGGCCGTGGAGGACGTCGGCTCGCACACCGAGTGGATGGAGGACGCGGTCGCCATCCGGTTCACCACCGCACAGACCTCTGGCGTCGGCACCGAGTTCGACTGCGACACCAAGGTCGGTCCGATCCGGCTGGTCGACCACATGGAGATCACCGAGTGGGAGCCGGGCGCGGCCATGGGCGTCCGCCACGTCGGCATGGTGACCGGCAGCGGCGTGTTCCGGCTGGTCCCCGAGGGCACCCGGCCCGACGGCACCGCCCGCACGCGCTTCACCTGGACCGAGACGCTCACGTTCCCGTGGTACATGGGCGGCCGGCTGGGCGGGTTCTTCGCCCGGCCCGTCCTGGGGAAGATCTGGAAGAAGAACCTGACGAACCTGAAGGGGCTCGTCGAGCGGGGCTAGGCCCGCACGACCGGGACCAGCGGCGGCAGCGCCGCCCGGGCCGCCAGCACGGCCGCCGCCAGGCAGAGGACGCCCAGGCCGACCAGCACGACGTGGCGCAGGGCGTCGCCCTGCTCCGGCACCCGGCGGAACGGCACCACGGCGCCCGCCGCCGCGCCGACGACCAGGCCGCCCAGGTGGCCGCCGACCGAGATCCCCGGCACGGCGAACGTGAACAGCAGGTTCACCAGCACCAGGCCCAGGATCCCGGAGCGCCAGGGGTTCTGCCGGGCCCGGACCTGCAGCACGACCAGCGCGCCCATGAGCCCGAACACCGCGCCGGACGCCCCCACCGTGGGCTGGGCCGGCGACAGGAGCATCACGCCCAGGGCACCGCCCGCCAGCGAGACGCCGTAGAGCAGGGTGAACCGCCACGGGCCGAGCACCGGCTCCATCTCCTGGGCCAGGAACCACAGCAGGAGCATGTTGAAGCCCAGGTGCATGACGCCCGAGTGCAGGAACGCCCCGGTGACGAGCCGCCACCACTCCCCCTGCGCGACCAGCGGGCCGAACAGCGCGCCCCGCTCGAACACCGGGCCCGCCGCCTGGTAGGGCTCGCCCGACAGCAGCGTCATCACCAGCCACACGGCGACGTTCGCGCCGATGAGGACCTTGGCGGCGAGCACCTCGTCGTGGCCGCGGAAGAGCTGGCGCGACGTGGTCACCGGGGGCTCACCCGTCGACCTGGCCGAGCACGACCACGGACAGCGGCGGCAGCGTGAGCAGCAAGGAGCCCGGCTGGCCCTGCCAGGGGGTGCCCGGGTCGGGCGCCACGTCGGTGGCGCCGTCGACCAGCACCTCGTGGCCGGACCCGCCGTAGCGGGCGTCGTCGGTGTCGAGCAGCACGCGCCAGGCCGGGGGCCCCTCGGGGACGCCCAGCCGGTAGCCGTGCCGGGGCACCGGGGTCAGGTTGGCGACCACGACGACGACCCCGCCGTCGCCGGGGTCGCGGCGGCACAGTGCGAACACCGAGTGGGCGCGGTCGTCGGCGTCGAGCCACCAGGCCGTCGCGCCGGGGTCGTCGTCGCCCACCCACAGGGCCGGGTGCGCCGCCTGGAGCGTGTTGAGGTCGGCCACGAGCCGCCGCACGCCGTCGTGGGCAGGGTCCGACAGCCGGGCCCAGTCCAGCTCGCGGTCGTGCGACCACTCCGACGCCTGGGCCAGCTCGCCGCCCATGAACAGGAGCTGGCGGCCCGGGTGGCACCACTGCCACGCCAGCAGGGCCCGCAGGTTGGCGAACCGCTGCCACGTGTCGCCGGGCATCTTCCCGAGGAGCGACCCCTTGCCGTGCACGACCTCGTCGTGGCTGAGCGGGAGCACCCACCGCTCGTCGCCCGCATAGACCATCGGGAACGTGAGCTCGCCGTGGTGGTGGGTGCGGTGCACCGGGTCCCGGCCGAAGTAGCCGAGCGTGTCGTGCATCCACCCCAGGTTCCACTTGCGGGAGAACCCCAGTCCGCCGTGGTCCGACGGCGTGGTGACCCCGCCCCACGCCGTGGACTCCTCGGCCACCACGACGGCGCCCGGGTGCTCCTCGGCGACGGCGGCGGTGAGCTCCCGTACGAACGCGACGGCGTCGAGGTCCTCGCGGCCCCCGTGCTCGTTGGGCACCCACTCGCCGGGCCCCCGGGAGTAG
>CAIYXG010000456.1 GCA_903930035.1 uncultured Actinomycetes bacterium
CCGGTCTTCCTGCGGATCCTCACCGAGGAGTGGCCGGCGGCGGGGACCCGTCCCCGCTGACAGCGCCCCGGCCGGCGGCGACGGTGGCCGCCATGAGCCGCCACCGCATCCCGCACCCGCCCGCCCCCCCCGGGCCCGCACCCCCTGTCGCCCCCGACCGGCCGCACGCGCCCATCCTGCTCCGTGCCGCCGAGCACCTCGCCGGTGCCGGCGACGGGCCCACCCTGCTGGGGTTCACGTTCGTGGCCGACGGGGTCGACGTCTGCGCGACCCTCCTGCCCCACGACGACCGGTGCGTCGCCGCCGCGCTGTTCGGGTTCACCGCGCCACGGCACTGGGCCGGCGCCGCGGTCCTGTGCGGCGGCGCGGCCCGACCGGTCGGCCCGGCCGCCCGCAGGCCCGACGGCACCGGCACCGGCACCGGCACCGGCATATCTGGCACCGGGGACGACGGGACAGAGGCCACGGCCGTCGTGGTCGTGGACCGTGACGGTGCCACTGCCTCGAGCGTCCGGCTGGGCGGCGGCGACCCCTACGACCCCGGTCCGCCCGCCGGGCTGCTGGTGGACGCGCTGCACCGGTCGCTCGGCCTCCCCTCCCGGGGGACGGCCCCGCCCCCGGAGGCGCTCGTGCTGGGCCTCTGGGTCGACCGCCTGGTCACGCTGGCGGCCGGCGGCCACGTCCCCTCCTGGAAGGAGGCGGCGCTGGTGCACCCCGGTGCGCCCGGCGGCGGCCCGGTCGGGGCCTCGGCCGAGACCGTGGCGCACGCCAGCACCGAGGCCCTCGAGGGCCAGGACTGGGGCGACGTCCGGCGGCAGTGCGCAGCGGGCGGCTACCGGGGCGCCGGGCTGGGCCGGACCGAGGCCCGGTGGATGGACGACACGATGTTCGCCCGGTGGATGCTCTCGTCCCTGCCCGACCTGCCGCCCGCCTGCGCGCTGCTCCGGGCCCTGGGGGCCGGGGAGGTGGCCGACGGGGTGGCCCAGGTCGCCGAGCTCCTCGGGGCCGGCCCGTGCGACGGGCAGGTGGACGCCGGGTGAATTCGGCGGCGGTTGGCACCACGGCCCCGGGACACGATCTAGCGTGACGGCGTCCGGCCGCACCCCGGCCGGGCAGGGGTCTACTGGGTGAGCGAGGTCCAATGAGCGGGGTCACCTTCGACGGCGTGACGAAGAAGTTCGGGGACACCGTCGCCGTCGACCAGCTGACGCTCGACATCGCCGACGGCGAGTTCATGGTCTTCCTGGGCCCGTCCGGCTGCGGGAAGTCCACCGCGCTGCGGATGATCGCCGGCCTCGAGGAGATCACGTCGGGGATCCTGAGCATCGGCGAGCGCGTCGTGAACCACGTGCCGCCCCGCGACCGTGACATCGCCATGGTGTTCCAGTCGTACGCGCTCTACCCGCACATGACGGTCGCCAAGAACATCGAGTCGCCGCTCGTGGCCAACAAGGCCGCCAAGGTCCCCGCCGACGAGCGCGCCCGACGCGTCCAGGAGGCGGCGTCCATCCTGGACCTCGAGAAGTACCTGGGCCGCAAGCCCGGCGAGCTGTCCGGCGGCCAGCGGCAGCGGGTGGCGCTGGCCCGGGCCATCGTCCGGCGGCCCGAGGTGTTCCTCATGGACGAGCCGCTGTCCAACCTGGACGCCAAGCTGCGCACCCAGACCCGGCTCGAGCTGGTCGACCTGCACCGGCGGCTCGGCACCACCTTCGTCTACGTCACCCACGACCAGGTCGAGGCCATGACGATGGCGGACCGGATCGCCATCATCAGCGACGGGCGCCTGCAGCAGGTCGGCGCCCCGCAGGCCGTCTACGAGCGGCCCGAGAACCTCTTCGTCGCCGGCTTCATCGGTAGCCCGCCCATGAACACCGTCGCCGGCCAGGTCGCCGTGACCGACAGCGGCACCTGGGTCCGCACGCCGGCCGGCACC
>CAIYXG010000457.1 GCA_903930035.1 uncultured Actinomycetes bacterium
CGGCGGCCGAGGCCATGGCGGCGATGGGACCCAGCCCCTCGTCGAAGTGGTCGGGCACGAAGAGCGTCGAGTAGCCGAGGGACTCGACCTTGCGGGCGGTGTCGGCCCAGGTCATGCCCTCGAAGGCGGCATCGACCTGGACCCCGAAGCGGAACGGGTGCGTCATGGCGCGGAGGGTAGCGGCCCCTCCGTCGGGCCGGTGCCGTCGGCGGGCTGCCCGGCCGGGCGGCGCCGGCCTGGCTTGGGCCGGTGCACCCGCTGCGCCCGGTAGATGCCCTCGTGCGGCGCGACCAGGTAGGCCACCAGACAGGCTGCGGCCAGGTAGGGCACCGACCCCAGGCCGAACAGCTCCACCCCCATGACCGTGCAGGCCAGGGGCGTGTTGGCGGCGGCGGCGAACACGGCCACGAACCCCATCGCGGCCAGGAACGGCACCGGGACGTCGAGCACGCCGGCGAGCGTGGCACCCAGGGTGGCGCCGATCACGAAGAGAGGGGTGACCTCGCCGCCCACGAACCCGGCCCCCAGCGTGAGGGCCGTGAACACCAGCTTGAGGGCGAAGGCCCACGTCGGGGGCGGCGCGCCGAAGAAGCTGGTGGCGACGAGCGGGAGCGAGAGGCCGTTGTAGGCCCGGGTGCCGACCAGCAGCGTGAGCGCGACCACCAGCGCGCCGCCGACCAGCGGCCGGGCCGGCACCCAGCCGAGCGCGTGGGCGAAGCCGCGCCGCACCAGGTGCGTGCTGCGGCTGAACACGACGGCCACCAGCCCGAAGGCCACACCGGCGAGCACGACCTTGAGCAGGAGCAGCGCGTCGAGGCCGACCCGGCCCAGGTCCGGGGTGGGCGAGTGCTCGACGCCCAGCAGGTCGACCACGTAGGCGCCCACGAACGAGGCCGACACGCACGGGACCAGCGCCGACCGGTCGACCCGGCCCACGGACTGGACCTCCAGGCCGAAGACCACGCCGGCGAACGGTACGCCGAAGACCGAGCCGAAGCCGCCGGCCAGCGCCGCGACCAGCAGGTGCCGCCGCTCGGTGTCACCCAGCCGGAACGCGCGCGACATCCAGTCGGTGAGGCTGCCGCTCATCTGGATGGCGGTGCCCTCCCGGCCCGCGGACCCGCCGAACAGGTGCGTCACCACGGTCCCGACGTAGACCAGCGGCGCCATGCGCCGGGGCACCCACCCGGTGGGTTCGTGGATCTCGTCGAGGACCAGGTTGTTGCCCTCGACCGAGCGCCCGCCGCCGTAGTGGTAGGCCAGCCCGACCGCAAGGCCGCCCAGCGGCAGCAGGTAGAGCAGCCAGGCATGGCGGTCGAAGGCGCGTGTGGCCCACGCCAGCGACACCAGGAAGACCGCCGAGGCGAGTCCGGCCAGCACGCCCGAGAGGGCGCCGAGCCCGGCCAGGCGGGTCTGGCGGACCAAGAGCCCCTTCACGTCGTGCGCCACGCCATCATCCTGTCGCGCCGGCAGGGCGGCGCGGCCACCCGCACCAGCAGCTGGGACCGGAGGTGCTCGAGCTCGGCGGCGGTACACGCGCGCATGCCGCGCCGCCCGTGCTGGCCGCTGTCCCGGCTCAGTCGTCCGGCCACCGGAAGACGCTCGCCGGCCAGACCGGCAGGTAGGGCTCCGGGTCGACGGACCAGTCGAACGCCCTGACCTGGTCACGGGTCCGCCGGCCTTCCAACGACCGCCAGAGGTCCAGGCGTTCGGCCGAGACCTCGCCGTCGGGGTCTCCGGACCCGACCACCCAGTCGTCACCGTCGGACGTGCGGACCCGCAGCGCAGGCAGAGCGGCCACCTGGACCTGCAGGTCGAGCAGGAAGTGTCGGCGGGGGCCGAGGACGGACCAGGTCTCGGGGTCGACGACCACCTCGTGGCCGACGGTCTCGCACAGGTCGAGGTGGTGCGACACCAGGTCCACCACCGGCGAGAGGCCCAGGTAGTCCTCCATGCCGTGACCGACCGGGTCGGCCAGCACCTCGAGGAAGGCCGGCAGGACCGCGTCCCACTCGGCCACCAGGTCGGGGAGCGGGACACCTGCGCGGGTGCCGACCTGGGCGGCAGTCCACTGCTCCCCCGCATAGTCCTCGACGTTGCCGGCCACCAGGTCCTGGTTCAGTCCGACGAGGTGGGCCACCAGGTCCCGGACGTCCCACGCCGGCGTCGCCCGGACCCGCAGTCCAGGGTCGACCTGCCCGACAAGGTCCAGGAACCGGCCCCGGGTGGTGACGTAGAGGTCCACTGGACGGGTCACCGCACACCTCGGGGCCGGGACGACGGATGGTGGAGGCGATGGGACTCGAACCCACGACGTCTTCCTTGCAAAGGAAGTGCTCTAGCCAGCTGAGCTACGCCCCCGTGACGCCGACACGGTAGCCGGAACCGATCGGGCGCGGCGGGGGCGGTGTGCGGCCTCCCGGGATTTCCGGCGGAACGCACGGAACTCGCCGAGGACGCTGGCAGACTCGGTCCCTATGGCCCGGATCCTCCACCTCACGGCGTCGAACGCGCGTCGCGGGGCCGAGACGTTCGCCTACGAGCTGGCCGACCATCTCCGGGGCGCCGGCCACGAGGTCCGGGTGATGTGCGTCGTCGGGTCCGACCTCCCCAACGCGCTCCCCATCGAGGTCGCCGGCTCGCAGCGGCGGTCGCCCCGCACCTTCCGGAACGTCCTGGACGCCGCCCGCTGGTCGGACATGGTCGTGAGCTTCGGGTCGATCTCACTGCAGTCGGCCGCCTCGGCCACCACGCTGGCCCGCAAGCCGTTCGTCTACCGGAACATCGGCGACCCGACGGTCTGGGGGTCCATCCCCGCCGCCGACCTGCGGATCGGGCTGCCGCTGCGGCGTGCCCGGCACGTGGTGGCCCTCTACCCGGGGGCCGCCGACGAGCTCGCCCGCCGGTACCGGATCGACCCGGCCAGCATCACCGTGATCCCCCGCGGCGTCGACGCGGACCAGTACCAGCCCGTCACCGACCCAGAGCGCGCCGCCGCGCGGGCCGAGCTCGGGGCCGACCCCGACCGCCGGTGGCTGCTGTACCTGGGCGCGCTCAGCGTCGAAAAGGACCCGCTCGCCGTGGTCGAGGTGGTCCGGCGGCTCCCTGACGACGTGGGCGTGCTCGTGGGCGGGTCCGGCCCCATGGCCGACGAGGTGGCCGCGGCGGCAGCGCCGTGCGCCGACCGCATCCGTCTGCTCGGGGTGATCCAGGCCCGCACCGGCCTGGCCGCCGCCGACGCGCTGCTGCTGCCCAGCCGCACCGAAGGCATCCCTGGCGCTGCGATCGAGGCCAGCCTGTCGGGCCTCCCCGTGGTCACCAC
>CAIYXG010000458.1 GCA_903930035.1 uncultured Actinomycetes bacterium
CCGGCTGCCGGTGGCACCGGTGGCGCCTTCGCCACGGCGGCCTTCGGCGGTGGCGGCGGCCCCGGCGGCGGCTGTGCCCTCCTGGGCGGCGGCTGTGCCGGCGACGGCAACACGGCCGGCGTGGGCAACAACGGTCCGGCGGGCGCCAACGGCCCCAGCGGCCAGCTGTTCCGGATCTGGGACAACGGCACGACCACCAGCTGACCCACCAGCTCGTAGAACTGACGAGGCCCCCGCTCCGGCGGGGGCCTCGTCGCGTCCCGGCTGGTTGCGAGTCGGCCGGTCGCGGGACGGTCCGGCGCGGCGGCCGGCGGGCCCGACTAGTAGGTGAACCGACCGCTGCGGATGCGCTCGGCCTCCATGAGGGAGACCTCCTCGCCGCCGGAGAAGACGATCTTGGGGTCGGGCACGAAGTCGACCCCGCTGGCGCGGCCCTCGTAGGGCACGGCGTTCAGGATGACCCGCATCGCGTTGAGCCGGGCCAGGTGCTTGTTCTCGGAGCGGATGATCGTCCACGGCGCGTCGGTGGTGCTGGTCCGCTTGAGCATCTGGTACTTGCGGTCCGTGAAGTCGTCCCAGTGCTCCTGGGCCTGCATGTCGATCTCGGACAGCTTCCACTGGCGGAGCGGGTCGTCACGGCGCCGGTCGAACCGGCGCTTCTGCTCCTCCTTGGTGACCGAGAAGTAGAGCTTGACGAGCACCGTGCCCTGCCGGACGAGGTCCTTCTCGAACCCCACGACGCCGCGCAGGAAGTTCTTGTGCTCCTCGGGCGTGCAGAACCCGAAGACGGGCTCGACCATCGCCCGGTTGTACCAGGAGCGGTCGAACAGGACCATCTCCCCGCCGGTCGGGAACTGGCCCACGTAGCGCTGGAAGTACCACTGGGTGCGCTGCTCCTCGGTGGGCTTGCCCAGCGCCACGACCCGGTAGTGCTTCTCGTTCATGTAGCGGGTGACCCGGCGGATGGTCCCGCCCTTGCCGGCGGCGTCGCGGCCCTCGAAGAGCACGATCATGCGCTCGTTGCGCTCCTCGAGGTGCTTCTGCAGCTTGAGCAGCTCGACCTGGAAGGGCTTGAGCTCCGCCTCCTGGCGCGCCTTCTTGACCGCCGAACGCTCGGAGCGCTTGAGCAGCGCCACCCGCGCCCGGAGCTTGTCGTTCTCTGCCTGCAGCTCGTCGGGCGTGCGTCCCACGGTCGACCTCCTCGGCCGGCGTCCTGGACCGGCGACGGCGCCGGCCACTGCGGCCCAAGGGTAGCGAGGGCCCGGTCCGGCGCCACCTGCCCGGCCGGACCCGGCGCCCTAGGGTCTGCGGGGGCACCAACCGGGAGAGGTCATGGTCGACGAGCAGTACCCGCCACCACCACCTCTGCCGTCGGCCGTCCCGCCGTCGCCAGGACGGCCGGGGCCACCCCCGGCGGACGACGACGTCTGGCCGGCCCACGCCTGGTACCACTCGTGGTTCGTGGTCCTGCTGGTCCTGGCCGTCTGCGGGCCGGTCGGGCTGGTGCTGCTGTGGTCGAGCCCCTACAGCCGGGGGTGGAAGGTGGCCGTGACCGTGGGGGTGGTCGTGGTCTACGCGGTCGCGCTGGCCATCCCGTCGAGGTACTCGCTCCCCCGTTCCGGCTGAGCGGCCACGA
>CAIYXG010000459.1 GCA_903930035.1 uncultured Actinomycetes bacterium
GAGGAGGTCGGCGAGCCCCGCTGGATCTCGGGCGGCGCCCGCTACGGGTGGTGCTCCGACGGCCGGGTGGTCGCCGCCGCGGCGTCCGGTGGTCGCCACACGGTGTGGATCGCCGCTCCGGGTGAGGAACCCGAGCGACTGGCCGGCGCCGAGCCCACCCACGCCGAGCCCGCCCACGCCGAGCCCGCCCACGCCGAGCCCACCCACGTCGAGCCCACCCACGTCGAGCCCACCCACGTCGAGCACTTGGCGGTGTCGGGCCGGCACGTGGCGATGGTGGCGGGCGAGCCGACACGTCCGACGAGCGTGTGGCTCGTCGATGCGGACTCGGGCGTGGCGCTCGACCTGCGCGGGGTCGACCCGCCGATCGGGCCGACCGACGTCTCGGTCCCCGTCCACGTCACCTTCCCCACCGCCGACGGCGAGGTGGCACACGCCGCCTTCCACCCGCCGACCTCGTCGAGCCACCGGGCGCCCGAGGGCGCCGTGCCCCCGCTGGTCGTGCGGATCCACGGGGGCCCGACGGCGGCGACACGCGCCGAGTTCTCCCCGGCGGTGCAGTTCTGGACCACGCGGGGCATCGCGGTCGCCGAGGTCGACTACCGGGGGTCGACCGGGTACGGACGCCGGTACCGGGACCTGCTCCGGGACCGGTGGGGGGTGGCCGATGTCGAGGACTGCCGTGCCGCCGCGGTCTGGCTCGCCGGGCAGGGACTGGTCGACGGCGCCGCGTGCGTGATCCGGGGCGGCTCGGCCGGCGGGTTCACGGCGCTCGCGGCGCTGGTGGCCGACGGCCGGTCGGTGCGCTCGGGTGGTGACCGGGTCTTCGCGGCGGCCTGCACCCTCTACGGGGTGACCGACCTGTCGGCGCTCGCGGCGGACACCCACGAGTTCGAGTCCCGCTACCTGGACGGACTGGTCGGCGCGTGGCCGGACGCGGCGGAGGTGTACCGGGAGCGTTCGCCGTCGGCGCACGTGGAGCTGATCGACGTGCCCGTGCTCATCCTCCAGGGCGCCGACGACCCCGTCGTGCCCCTGGCCCAGGCCGAGGCGTTGCGCGACGCACTCGCGTCCCGTGGGGTCCCCCACGCGTGCGTCGTCTTCACCGGTGAGGCCCACGGTTTCCGGCAGGCGGCGAACCTCGTCCGGGCGCTCGAGTTGGAGCTTGCCTGCTACGGCGAGGTCCTCGGTTTCGTACCCGACCCTCAGCCGGCGGAGGCGGTCCTGGCGCGCAGTACGGCGGTGGCACCGGACCGGCCCGACACGTAGGCGCCCTCCACCCGGGGACCGTCGAACGCGTCGCCGGCGAGCACCAGTGGTTCCGGGCCGTCGACCGCGACGCAGCTCCGTTCCGGCCAGGTCGTGCGAGGCGCCGCGTACCGCCAGCGCTTCAGCTGGATCTCGACCACACCGGCCCCCCCGATCCACCGGGCCGCTGCGGCCGACAGCTCGTCGAGGACCTCGTCGTCCGGACGGTCCCAGTGGAGTGTCGACCACCGCGGCGACGCGTGCAGGGTGAGCGCCGATGGTTCCGCCAGTCCCTTGGTGGCGTTGTCGGCCACGAAGCTGAACGGCCCGCCGTCCCCGTCGGGGTGCGCGTCGGTGAACTGCACCGCCCCCGGCTCCGGCACCCGGCCCGGGCCGTCGAGCAGGACGAGGAGGGCGAAGGCCGGGTCGTAGTCGAGTCGAGCCAGCGCCGGCGCGATGCCGGGGTCGAGCTCGACGCCCCCGGCCTCCAACAGGGCGAGCGTCTGGGGGACCGGGCTGGTGAGCAGCGCTGCGGGTGCCTCCACGGTGAGGTCGTCGGACTGGAGCGACCAGCCGTCGTCGGTTCGTCGCACAGCGGTCACCTGCACGCCCGTGCGGACGTCGGCCAGGTCGGCGGCCAGGTGCTTGGCGAGCGCGTTCATGCCGCCGACGACCTGGTAGCGGGGGTGCGTGTCCCCGGCGCCGAATCCCCGACACCACTCGCGGACCAGCCCCTGTGCCGTCAGCTCGGTCACCAGCCCGCGGAGCTCGGGACCGCGCTGGGTGAAGAACTGGGCGCC
>CAIYXG010000460.1 GCA_903930035.1 uncultured Actinomycetes bacterium
GCCCGAGCGGGCCGGAGCAGGATGCGGGCCCGCGGGGCCGGACGCGAGGCAGGGTCGACCGGCACCGCGTCGAACGAGAACGTGCCGGTGCGCTGGCGCAGCGTCTCGGTCACCAGGTGGACGGGGTCGAGCTGCTCGACGCCGTCGAGCTCGCCGCCGAGCAGGGCGCCGTCGGCGACCCACAGGACGGAGCGTCCCCGGTCGCCGTCCACCGCCAGGCGGCCCGTGTGGCCGCCGACGGCGAGCAGGCCGACCACGTCGACGATCGGAAAGCTCTCTACCGTCCCCTGGAGCGCCACGTCAGTTCCTCCTCTGCTGCACGCCGTTCCTTCGGCACGTGGGCGGGCCCACCTGACCGATTTTTCCGGCAGGGCCGCACCGACGGGTCAGTGCGCCGCACTGGCGGCGGCCGCCATCGCGCGGACCGGCGCCGCCTCCCCGGTCCAGAGCGTGAAGGCCGCCGCGGCCTGGCCGACCAGCATCGGCAGGCCGTTGCCGGTCCGGGCCCCCCGGGCGGCGGCCGCCTCCAGGAGGGGCGTGGTCGCCGGGTGGTAGACGAGGTCGACCACGACCTGGCCGGGCCCCAGCAGGTCGGGGTCGAGCGGGAGCCCCCCGTCGTCGCCCATGCCGACCGGGGTCGCGTTCACCACCAGGTCGGCGTCGGCCACCGAGCCGGGCCCGGCCACGGTGCCGACCGGCCCCGCCAGGGCCGCGGCACGGACCGCGCGCTCCTCGGTCCGGTTCACCACTGCCACCGAGGCCGCACCCGCGCCGGCCAGCGACCGCACGACCGCCCGGGCGGCACCCCCGGCGCCCAGCACGACGCACCGGAGGCCGGACGGGTCGACCGACAGGTCGTCCTGCAGGCCCCAGAGGAACCCGTCGCCGTCGGTGGAGTGGCCGGTGGTCCGACCGTGGCGGCGCACGACGCAGTTCACGGCACCGAGGGCGAGGGCGTCCGGGGTGCACGAGTCGACCGCCGCAGCCACGTCCGCCTTGTGCGGCATGGTCACGGACAGCCCGTCGATGCCGAGCACGTCCATGGCACGGACGGCGTCCGCCGCGCGTCCGGCGGGGACCTCGAAGGCGACGTAGACCCAGTCCAGCCCGGCCGCGGCGAACGCGGCGTTGTGGATGGCCGGCGACAACGAGTGCCGCACCGGGTCGCCGATGACCGCAGCGACACGGGTCGCGGCCGTCACCATCAGAAGACGCCCTCGGCCTGTGCCTTGTTCTTGGCCCGGAGGAACTCGTCGTAGTCGTCGGTGAAGAAGTGGGCCGGCGGGCTCTTCTGGGTCAGCACGTAGAACTTCCACGGCCCGTCGGCGGGGTCGATCGCCGCAGCCAGGGCGGCGCGGCCCGGCAGGCAGATCGGCGTCGGCGGCAGGCCCTTGACCTTCCGGGTGTTGTAGGGCGTCTCTGCGGCAAGGTCCTTCTTGGAGAGGCCGCCGGCACCCCGGCCGAGCCCGTAGAGCACCGAGGCGTCGATGCCGAGCGCCTCGCCGTCGTCGAGGCGGTTCTCGATCACGCGGGAGATCTTGCCCTTCTCCTCGGGCGGAGCGCCGGCCTCCTTCTCGATGAGCGAGGCAATCGTGACGGTGTCGTAGGCGGACCGGCCCACGCTGCTCTCGGCCTTCTGGTAGCCGAGCACGTCGAGCACGTCCTCCCTCTTGGTGGCCATGGTCTGCAGGATCGTCTCGGGCGGCGTGCCCTGCGCGAACTCGTAGGTGTCGGGGAACAGGAGGCCCTCGAAGTTGGTGGAGCCGGCGGGCAGGTAGCTGCTCGTGACCTTGCCGCTCGAGAGTGCCGACTGGAGCTGCGACACGGTCACCCCGGGCATCTGCTCGGCGATCTGGGCGAGCGCGTCGACCAGCCGTCGGCCCTCCGTGACCCGGACCACGTTGGCCTGCACGGGGACCGGCCCCTTGTCGAGCACCTCGATCGCCTGGTCGTAGGAGGAGTTCTTGCGGAAGCCGACGTAGTCGCCGGCCTTCCAGCCGCCGGCGCCCTTCAGGCGCGCGTAGTACCCGAAGACCGACGGGCCGGAGATGACGCCCTCGTCGGCCAGCGCCGAGGCGATCTGCGACGTCGAGGCCCCCTTGGGAACGGTCACCCGGTCCACTGCCTCGCCCTGGCCGCCCGACGGCGAGATCTTGGAGGTCGCCCACACCAGGAGCAGCGCCACGACCAGCCCGGTGCCCAGCAGGGCCACGACGACCGTCCGGATGCCGCGGCGGCCGCGACGGGAGTCCCTCGGGAGCACGACGTACTCGTCCTCCGGGCCACCCGGCCGCGGCGGGCGCGGACGGGGCTGGCC
>CAIYXG010000461.1 GCA_903930035.1 uncultured Actinomycetes bacterium
CGGCATGGAGTTCCTCCGCTACGCCGACCGCCTCGACCTGCCCGACCCCGAGCTGGTGCTGGCCGACCCCACGCAGCTGCCGGTGTCGGCCCGGTCGGACCTGCTGCTCGCCGCGCTCGCCGGCGTGACCGCGGCAGTCGCCGGGGACTGCACCGAGGACCGGTGGCACGCAGCGTTCGAGGTGCTGGCCCACGTCTGCGAGGCCGGCCAGCCCGACGTGGCGGCGCTCGCGGCCAACCACCTGCTCCCGCTCCGGCAGCCGGGATGGTCGGCACCGCAGGCCGCGGCCGCGTTCCTGCCCGTGCTCCGCGACGCCGCGCTCGTATGACCGCCACCCGCGTGCGGCCGCCCGCCCCGGCCGACGCACGGTTCCTTGCCGCGGCCCGGCTGCGCGCGGCGCGGCAGCAGCCGTACCTGGCGTCCGCGCTCTTTGCGATGGTCCCGGTCGACTCGCCCGGCCACGGGACGTTCTCCGTCGACGGCTACTGGCGGCTCTACGTCGACATGGACCAGGCGCGCGCGTGGGGGGTCGAGGCGTCGGCCGCCGTGCTGCTGCACGAGGCGCACCACCTGGTGCGCGACCACCACGCCCGGGCCGCCCAGGTGCAGGTCGCCCCGCACGAGCGGGAGCTCTGGAACCTGGTGGCCGACGCGGCGATCAACGACGACCTGGTGGCCGAGGGCCAGCCGCTGCCCGGCCCGGTCCTCCCGCACCACCTGGACCTGCCGGCCCGCGGGGTGGAGGAGCACTACTTCGCCGTGCTGCGGTCGTAGTGGAACGTGCCGGCCTGCCGCTGCGGGTCCGGCGCCGGCGGCCGGCGGGAGCTGGTCGAGCTGGAGGACGACGAGGGCGCCGACGGGCTGGACGACGTGGACGCGGGCGCAGTGCGCCGCGACGTCGCCCACGAGGTCGACGCCGCCGTGGCGCGGGGCGAGCGCGTCTCCCCGGGCCTGGTCCTGTGGGCCCAGGCCTACCTGGACCCGCAGGTTCCGTGGCCGCGGCTCCTGCGCTCGGCCCTCGGCCGGCCGCTGCGGGCCGTGGTCGGCGCGTCGGAGCCCACGTGGTGCCGGCCCGACCGCCGCGCCGGCACCACCCCGGACGTCCTCCGTCCGGGCCGCCGCCGCCTGCGGCCCGAGGTCGCTGTCGTCGTGGACACCTCGGCCTCCATGTCCCGGCCGCTGCTCGACGCTGCCGTCACCGAGGTCGACGCCATCGTGCGGCGGTGCGGCGCCTCCACCACCGTGGTGGTCTGTGACGAGGTGGCCGGCGAGCCGCAGCTGGTGCGGACCGTCGCCGAGCTCGAGCTCACCGGGGGCGGCGGGACCGACCTGCGCGTGGGGATCGAGGCCGCCGCGGCCCTGCGCCCCCGCCCGCAGGTGGTCGTGGTGCTGACCGACGGCCTCACCCCGTGGCCCGCCGCAGCACCGGTCGGCACCACGCTGGTGGCGGTCGTGATCGGCGACCAGGCGCCGCTGCCCTCGGGCGACCGCATCGTGGCGCTCCGTGTCGAGGGGCACCGGTGACCCCGGCGGTGCTCCTCGAGCGGCTCGTGCGGCGGGCCACCGCCGACGGCCACCTGCCGGAGTGCCCGCGTCCTGGCGGGGCGGTGGAGGACTGCGACTGGTGCCGCTTCGCGCTCCGCACGCCCGAGGCCGACCGGCTCGCGGAGCTGGGGGTGGACGCCGTGGTCCTGCGCGAGGCGCCGACCGACCAGCTCGAGACGGTGGCGTGGGTGGCGGCGGCGACCGAGGTCCTGCGCCAGTTCGAGGCGGTCGACCTGGACGCCGTGCTGGTCCCCGCCGCCCGCCGTGCCGTCCAGGAGACCCACCAGGAGGTGCGCGCCGACCTCGACGTGCTGGGTCGCGTCCTCGACCGGGTGGTCGCCCCCGTCTCCGGCCTGGACCACCGCTGCTGCGTGGCCGCAGGCGCGCTGACCGCAGCGGCGCTCCGGTCCGGCCAGACCGGGTCGCTGCCGGCGCACCTGCCCGCCCCGCTGCTCCAGCGGGCGACGGACGCCTCGCAGGCACTCTCCGAGGAGCTCCAGGTAGCCACGCTGCTCCCGCTGCTCGAGCACCTCCAGTGGCGCGGCCTGCCGCAGCTCCTGACCCAGCCCGAGTGGGAGCGCCGTCCCGCCCCCGACGAGGCGGTGGGCGTGGCCGGCACCGGTCTGCTGGCCGGGTCGCTCGAGGCGCTCGTGGTGGAGGCGGTCGTCGACCGCTGCACCGACGAGTTCCTGCAGATCGGCCAGGAGCTGTCGGCCGTGGCGGGCCACGCCGAGGTGCGACGTCCGCGCCGGCCGGCCCGCTACTCGCCCCAGACGCGCCGGACGGTGTTCCGCCGGCTCCGTGTGGACTGGAGCCTGACGCTGGTCGACACCGGCCGGGCCGACCTGTGGTCGCCGCGGCACGAGGGCGACGACGTCGTGGTGGAGGTCCCGTGGACCGTGGCCGCCGCCGTGGCGCTGGGGGCGCGACACGGTCTGGCCTCGGCGGTGGCAGCCTGACGTGGTGCCCCGTCCCCAGCGCGTCGAGCCCGGTCCCGGCCAGGAGTCGGTGTGGGACTACCCGCGGCCCCCGCGGCTGGAGCCGGTGGGGGACCGGCTGACGGTCGTCGTGGGCGGTCAGGTCGTGGCCGACACCACGGCCGGGTTCCGGGTGCTGGAGACCTCGCAGGCCCCGGCCTACTACTTCCCCCCGGACGACGTGGCCGCCGAGCACCTGCGGCCCAGCAGTACGCAGACGTGGTGCGAGTGGAAGGGCGCGGCCAGCTACGTCGACGTGGTCGTGGGCGACCTCGTCGTGGCCGGTGCGGCCTGGACCTACCTGCGCCCGAACACGGCCTTCGCCCCGATCGCCGGCTACCTGGCCTTCTACGCCCAGAAGGCCGACCGCTGCACGGTGGGCGACGACGTCGTCCGGCCCAACGACGGCGACTTCTACGGCGGCTGGATCACGTCCCGGGTGGTGGGGCCGTTCAAGGGTGCCGCCGGCACCCGGGGCTGGTGAGGAACGGGTCGTGAAGGGCGTGTTCGCTAGGGTGAGTCCATGACCTCGACCCAGCAACGTCGGTCGCGCCCGGGCGGCGGTGACCCCGCGTCCCGGGGCCTCATCCTCGTAGGTGTCGCCGTGGTCCTCGGCCTCATCATCCTGGTCAAGGGCGGCGGTGTCGGCTACGAGCGCACCACCAAGTCCGTCGACGTGGGCGACAACGGCGCGGTGACCACCACGACCGCGGCGCCGACCACCACGGCACCCGCGCTGGCCCCGGCGGACGTCCCGGTCGTCGTGGCCAACGGGTCCGGCCAGACGGGCCTGGCCAAGACGGTCGCCAACAACCTCAAGACCGCCGGCTACACCAACAGCACCCCGACCGACGCCGTGGGGACCCCGCCGTCGACCACCGTCTACTTCGCCCCGGGCTTCGAGACGAGCGCCCAGGCGATCGGGTCCCAGCTGCAGCTGGACGCGAGCCGCGTCCAGGCCCTCCCCACCGGCGCCAAGCTGGCGCAGGTGCAGCCGGCCGACGCCGGCGTGATCGTCGTCCTGGGCCAGGACGCCTCGGCGACGACCTCCGGGTCGACGTCGGGCAGCAGCACGACGACCACCGCTCCCTGACGCCCGGCCCATGGGCGTCGACCTGACCGCGGCGCTGTCCCCGTTCGCGGCGGCCCCGACCGCGTCGGTGCTCGCCGTCGACTTCGACGGCACGCTCGCGCCGATCGTCGACGAGCCGGCGATGGCCCGGCCGCTCGACGGCGTGGCCGAGGTCCTGGGCGCACTGTCCGGGCGTCTGGGCGAGGTGGCCGTGGTCTCCGGCCGGCCCGTCGGGTTCCTGGTCCCGATCTTCCCCACCTCGGTGACCCTCGCCGGGCTCTACGGCCTGGAGGTCGTGCGGCACGGCCGGCTGGAGGAGCACCCGGGCGCCGAGGGCTGGCGTCAGCAGCTGTCCGGCGTGGCGACGACGGCGGAGCGGTCGGCACCGGACGGGCTCCGGGTCGAGCGCAAGGGGCTGTCGCTCACGCTGCACTACCGCGGCCGGCCCGACCTGGCAGCGTCGGCCGAGCGGCTGGCCGGCGAGTGGACCGCCGGCACGGGGCTGGTCGTGCGGACCGCCCGGATGAGCGTCGAGGTCCACCCGCCCGTGGCCGAGGACAAGGGGACGGTCCTGGCCCGGCTGGCGGCCGAACGGCACGGCCCGCTGCTGTTCATGGGCGACGACGTGCGCGACCTGCCGCCGTTCGGCACGCTCGACGCGCTGGCCTCCGAGGGGCGGCCGGTGCTGCGGGTGGCGGTGGCGAGCGACGAGTCGCCCGACGGGCTCGTGTCCCGCGCCGACGTGGTGGTCGACGGCCCGCACGGCGCCGCCGAGCTCCTGCACCTCCTGGCGACGCAGCTGTCCTGACCCTGCAGGTCCCGGCCCCGGGTGCGGGGCCGGTCACCCGGCGGCGGCGAGCTGGTCGGCCAGCCAGTCGGCGGGCGTCCGGCGAGTGGCCAGGCGCCGCAGCTCGTGGGCCCGCTCGGTGCGGTCCTGACCGGTCCGGTCCAGCGCGGCGGCCATCGCCTCGGCGGTGGCCTCGACGTCGAAGGGGTGGACGCCGTCGGCGGCCTCGCCCAGCTCGGCCCAGGCCCCGGCCTCGGTCGACAGGACCAGCTGGGCGTTGCGCTCGTTGACCACGGGGGCCTCCTTGGCCACCAGGTTCAGTCCGTCGCGGACCGGGTTGACCACCACCACGTCGGCCCGCCGCAGCGCCGCGAGCGAACGCGGGTAGTCGTCCTCGGTCTCCAGCACCACCGGCTGCCAGCCGGGGGTGCCCCAGCGCTCGTTGACGCGGGCGGCGGCCGCCTCGACCTCGTCCCGGTAGCGGGCATAGGCGGGCACCGACTCGCGCGACGGGTAGCAGCACGCCAGGAACTCCACGTGCCCCCGCAGGTCCTCGCGCCGCTCGAGCAGGCGGTCGTAGGCGGCGAAGCCGCGAACGATGTTCTTGGAGAGCTCCATCCGGTCGACCCGCACCAGCAGGCGCCGGTCCCCGACGCGGCGGGCCAGGTCCGCGCCGGCCTGCTCGGCCGCCGGGGAGGTGGCCGACTCGGCCAGGGCCGCCGTGTCGACGCCGAGCGGCGACGAGAACACGGCGTGGGGCGGGTCCAGGCGCTCGGCGGCGAGCGTGGCGCTGAAGCGGTCGGCCCAGCGGCGGGTGTGGAACCCGCACGCATGGTGGGCGGCGAGCGAGGTCATGAGCTCGCGCCGCACCGCCGGCGGCAGGACCGACATGCCGTCGGGCCCGGCGAACGGCGTGTGGTGGAAGTGCACCAGCGACAGGTCGGGCCGGGCGGCACGCACCTCCGGGGCGAGCAGGGTCAGGTGGTAGTCCTGGACCAGCACGACGGCGTGCTCGGGCGCGTGGTCCACCACCGCCCGGGCGAACGCCCGGTTGACGTGCCGGTACGCGGCCCACGCCTCCCACCAGGCGGCGTCGAAGACCGGCTGCCGGGGCGCGTCGAACAGCCCGTGGTGGACGAACCACAGGGTCTCGTTGGAGACGACGTCGTAGGCGAGTCGGTGCTCCTCGGGGTCCAGGTCCAGCAGCCGCACCCCGCCGGCGGTGGTGCCGCCGGCCGCCACCTGACGGTCGGCACCGGTGAGCGGTGCGGCGATCCAGGTGGCACGGCCGGCGTCGAGCAGCGGGGCCAGCCCGCCGGCGAGCCCGCCGCCGCCCCGGCCGGCGACGACGCCGTCGGGGGTCTCGCGGTAGGTGACGGGCCCCCGGTTGGAGACGATGACGACCGGCCGCGCCGAGTCCTGTCGGTCGGTGGCGTCGTCGGACATCGGCCCACACCCTACGGCGGCCGGCCGGACCCGGGCCGACCTACGCTCCCGGCGTGCGCATCGTGGTCGCCCCCGACAAGTTCCGAGGCACCGCCGACGCCGCGACGGTCGCCGGCGTGCTGGCCGACGTGCTGCGGGCCCAGGGTCACGAGGTGGTGGCCGTGCCCATGGCCGACGGCGGCGAGGGCACGCTCGAGGCCCTGGGCGGCCCCAACCGCACCACCACGGTGAGCGGTCCGCTGGGCGACCCGGTCGACGCCGCCTGGCGCCTGGCCGGCCGGACCGCCGTGGTCGAGATGTCGCGGGCGTCGGGCCTGCTCCTCGCCGGCGGCGCCGAGGGCAACGACCCCGTGGCGGCCACCACCTACGGGACGGGCGAGCTGCTGCTCGACGCGGTCGAGAAGGGCGCGCGCAAGGTCGTGGTCGGGCTGGGCGGCTCGGCCACCACCGACGGCGGTCTGGGTGCGCTGCGCGCCATGTACCCCCTGCAGCGGTTCAAGGGCGTCGAGCTGGTCGTGGCGTGCGACGTGGCGACGCGCTTTGTGGACGCGGCGCGGGTCTTTGCCCCGCAGAAGGGCGCCGGCGCGGCCCAGGTGGCGCTGCTCGAGCGCCGGCTCGAGGCGCTCGTGGACGTCTACCGGACCGACTACGGCGTCGACGTCGCAGAGGTCCCCGGCGCGGGAGCGGCAGGTGGACTGGCGGGCGGGCTCCTGTGCGCCGGCGCCCAGCTCGTGCCGGGCGTGGAGCTGGTCGGCGACCTCGTCGGGCTCTGGGACGCCGTCGAGGAGGCCGACCTGGTGGTGACCGGCGAGGGGATGCTCGACGTCGAGTCGTTCGACGGCAAGGTGGTCGGCGGCGTGGCCGCGCTGGCGCACGACCTGGGCGTCCCGACCGTGGCCGTGGTGGGCACGGTCGACCCCGAGGGGCTCGACGTGGTCCTGCCGGAGGGTCTCCGGGTCGTGTCGCTGAGCGAGGTGTGCGGGGCCGGGCGGTCCGTCGACGACGTCGAGGGCTGCCTGCGCGAGGTGGCCGCCAGCCTGGTCTGACCGCGCCGGGCCCGGGACACGTGCACGGCCGGGAACGACAGGGTTGTCGGACGGGTTGGTGCGACCGGTACGATCCGCAACCGACGCGGCCCCCGGAGGACCCCACATGACCGTCAAGATCCGCATCCCCACGACCCTGCGCCCGCTGACCGGCGGCGAGTCCGAGGTCGAGGTCGAGGCCACCACGGTCGCCGAGGCGTTCGACGCGCTGGAGGCGGCGCACCCGGGCTTCCGGGAGCGTCTCTACGACGACGAGGGCAACCTGCGCCGGTTCGTCAACGTGTTCGTCGCCGACGACGACGTGCGCTACCTCGAGGGTGCGGCCACCGCAGTGCCCGACGGCGAGACGATCTCCATCATCCCTGCGGTCGCCGGCGGCTGATCCGGCCCGGCATGCCCGGCCGGCCTGTCCGCTGCGACGGCCGAGCGCCTAGCACTCTCCATTTCTGACTGCTAAAACTTCTGGCACTCGCCGTGGCCGAGTGCCAGCGAGCACCAGCAGTCGAGAACCCCCGGACGGCGTCGCCGTCCCGGCACCGATGGAGGAACCATGGCCAAGATCATCCAGTTCGACGAGGAGGCCCGCCGCAAGCTCGAGTCGGGCATGAACCAGCTCGCCGACGCCGTGCGCGTCACGCTCGGCCCCAAGGGCCGCAATGTCGTCCTCGCCAAGAAGTGGGGCGCCCCGACCATCACCAACGACGGCGTCTCGATCGCCAAGGAGATCGAGCTCGACGACCCCTACGAGAACATCGGCGCCTCGCTGGTGAAGGAGGTCGCCAAGAAGACCGACGACGTCGCCGGTGACGGCACCACCACGGCCACGGTGCTGGCCTGGTCCATGGTCCGTGAGGGCCTGCGCAACCTGGCCGCCGGCGCCAACCCGATGGGCGTCAAGCGCGGGATCGAGGCTGGCGTGGCCGCCGCGGTCGCCAAGATCCACGAGCTCGCCGTCGAGGTGGACTCCAAGGACCAGATCGCCCAGGTGGCCGGCATCTCCTCGGCCGACCCGCAGATCGGCCAGATGATCTCCGAGGCCATCGACAAGGTGGGCAAGGACGGCGTCATCACCGTCGAGGAGAGCCAGACCTTCGGCATGGAGATGGACCTCGTCGAAGGAATGCGCTTCGACAAGGGCTACATCTCGC
>CAIYXG010000462.1 GCA_903930035.1 uncultured Actinomycetes bacterium
GCCACGTGGCGCAGGCGCAGCTCGGTCGCCTCGGGGTGCCCCGTGCGGACCTCGGTGAGCATCCGGGCCGCCGACTCGCGGTCGGCAGGGTGGACCAGGTCGGCGAACGGAGACTGCAGCAGCACCCGCTCGGGGTAGCCCAGCAGGCGGAAGGCGACGGGCGAGACGTAGTGCAGGGTCTCGTCGTCGTCGACCACCGCCACGATGTCGGAGGAGTTGTCCACCAGCGCCGCGAACCGCTCCTCGGAGCGCCGGCGGACCTGGAGCTCGGTCTGCTCGACGGCCCGCAGGCCGATCGCCGCCTCGCGGCAGAGCGCCGCGACGCCCTCGCGGGCCGTGTCGTCGGCGGGACCGTCGCAGCAGAGGACCAGCGCCGCCCGGACGGTGTCGCCCACGACCACGAGGCCGGCGGTCCACACCCGGTCGCCGGCGACGTCGAGCTCGACCACCTCGCCGGTGGCCGGGTGCCGGTGGTCGGCCAGGTGGGTGCGCAGCGCCAGCACGGCGGAGGCGCAGCTCGGGCACTGGTCCCAGACGCGGTCGTCGAGCGGGTCGAGCAGGAGCGCCCCGTCGACGAACCGGGTGCCGAGGACCTGCTCGGCGCCCACGGTGATGACCCGGGCCACGTCGTCGGTGGTCTCGGCCCCGACCAGGTGCTCGCCCACGGCCCGCAGGCCCGCCTCCTGGCCGGCGAACCGCTCCCGGTCCCGGACCAGGCGCGCCATCCGCAGGATCACGAGCGGGACGAGCGTGAGCGTGCCGACCGCCGGGAGCAGCAGCCGTCCCGGTGCGCCGGTGGCGGCGGACCAGACGACCAGGGCCGGGGGCGCGGCCAGGGCCGCCGCCATGACGCTGGTGCGCGTGGCGGTCAGCCGCCGCTGGGCCGCCAGGTCGTTCGGCCGGCTCGTCAGCAGCGTGATCGAGGGGTGCAGGATGCCGGCCCCGCCCAGCACGTAGATGAGCGGCGCGACGGCCAGCAGCAGGGCCTCGTCGCGGTGGTTGGCCGTGAGGTAGGTGCCGAAGTTGTCGACCACGAAGGTGATCACCAGGGCGGCGGCCAGCAGGCGGTTGCTGGCCGACCGGTGCCCGCCCGCCACCAGCGTCATCACCGCCGCCATGAAGACCAGGATGCCCAGGACGGCGTAGACCACCTGGAGCAGCCGGGCCCCGACCGAGAACGACGCGTCCTGCACGAACGGCAGCAGGACCAGCGACCACTGCACCACGGCCGCCGACAGCCCGGCGACCACGGCGTCGACCGCCAGGTCGCCGTCCAGGCGCCCGAGCCGGCGCCGGACGACCGAGAGGATGGCGGCCAGCACGAGCGGGTAGGCCAGCAGGGCCACGGCGTCGCCGGGCGAGGGGAACGGGAACTCGCGGCCCACGGCCATGCCGTAGAGCGAGCGGAGCAGCACGCCGAGCAGGGAGGCCCCGCCGGCGAGCACCACCAGGCGGACCGGCCGACGGACGGAGTCCGGGAACCAGCGGGTGCGGTGCCAGCTCATGCCGATCACCGCGGCCGCACCGGCCAGGTACACGAGGCCGCGCGAGGTCGCGGGCAGCCAGAGCTGGACCAGCGTCCAGGCCGTGCCGAGCGCCAGGAACCACCGGAAGCGCTGCAGCGCGCTCCCCGTGCCCCCCGGCACGCCGACCGTCACGGTGCGTCGTGCCTTTTCCACAGTGGGAAGAAGTTCGGCGCCCGTCGGCGCGACCTGAGAATTTTCTGGATGGGCGATTTCGCCCATCCACCCGGGGGCTCCCGGCCACCGGTACGTTCGTCGGGTCCGGGTCGGCGCGGTCCGCACCGGTGGCGGCCCGGGGCGCCGGGGTCCACAGGAGGCACGACGATGGGGTCGGCACGCATCCAACGGAAGCTCTGGAGCTGGTACAGCCGCTCCTACGACGGCCTGCTCGACCTCGTGCCGTACCAGCGGCTCCTGGCCACGACCACCGAGGCGCTCGCCTGCGGCCCCGACGACCGGCTCGTCGACCTGGGCTGCGGCACCGGCAACCTGCTGGCCCGGGTGGCGGCCGCGGCCGGGCCGGGTGCGCACCTCGTCGGCGTCGACAGCTCCGCCGCCATGCTCGGCATGGCGCGCCCCAAGCTGCGGGGCACCGACCGTGCCGAGCTCGTGGAGTCGGACCTCCTGCCGTGGCTCGCCGCCGCCCCGTCGGCCTCGTTCGACCGGGTCGTCTCGGTCAACGTGCTCTACACCCTCGACGCGGCGCAGCGGGCGCAGTTCTGGTCCGGTGCGGTCCGCCTGCTGCGTCCCGGCGGCCGTCTGGTCGTCGTCACCACGGACCGTGCCGGCTTCGGCCCGGTGGTCCGCGAGCACCTCGCGGAGCGCTCGGTCCGCTCGAGCCTGCGTCCCCGTCTGCTCGCCGTCCTGGGGCTCAACCTGGCGATCTGGGCCCTCGAGGCCCGCAAGGTGTTCGACCCTGCCCCGCTCGACGTCCTGGTCGACGAGTGCCGTCGGGCGGGCGGCCGGGTGCTGCGGACGGAGCGCTGCTACGGCGGCGAGACCGACGGCGTGGACGTGCTCCTCGTCGCAGAGCTGGCCCAGGTCGACCTGCGGACCGCCACCGACGCTGCGCCCGCGGGCGGCACCGACGCCGACGGCGTGCCGTACGCGGACTCGCCGCCGACGACCCCGACCCCGACGGTCGGGTAGCGCCGGGTCGCTCCGGGCAGCTCAGTCGAGCAGGACCGGCAGGTCCCGCGCCGCGAACACCTCGGCGGGCAGGTCCTCGGTGAACCACCGGTAGACCCCGGGCCGGGTCCGGACCAGGTTGTCGACCATCTCGTCGAGCATCGCGACCGCCGGCACGGTGAGCGACCCCATGTAGTGGCGGGCCTCGGCACTCTGGCGCAGCGGGACGCCGTAGACGTCCCGGTAGAAGTCCACGGCCCAGGGCTCGACCAGCATGCAGAAGCCCTCGGCCCCCGTGAGGAGGGCGAACCGGACCGCCGACCGGTGCAGC
>CAIYXG010000463.1 GCA_903930035.1 uncultured Actinomycetes bacterium
CGGACACGCCCTCGGCCGACAGCAGCTCGGCGCCGAGCAGCAGGAACAGCGCCGCGGCGTCCACCGTGCGGCCCACCAGGCCGAACCGTGCGCGCAGCGCGGCGCGGAGCGCCGCCGGCCGGGCGACGTCGGCCGACAGCGGCGACAGGAACGGCGGGTTGCCGACCACCAGGTCGGCGCCGTGGGGCACCACCGAGCGCCACTCGTCCACCGGCCGGACGAGCGCGTCGCCGACCAGCACGGGCACGCGGACCGACCGTGCCGGGAGTCCGTGCCCGGCGGCCCACTGCACGAGTGCCCGGCGGGCCACTGCGGCACCGGCCGGGTCGAGCTCGGCGCCGCACAGGACGCCGCCGACCACCTGGTCGGGGGCCATGCCGCGGTCCACCAGGGCGTCGGCCGCGGCGAGCAGGAACGCCCCGCCGCCGCACGACGGGTCCAGCACGGTCGACGGCAGCCGGCCCGTGGAGGAGGCGAGCTCGTCGAGCGCCAGGTCGACCAGCGCCCGGGCCAGGTCCGCCGGCGTCTGGTGCACGCCGCGGGCCCGGCGGTCGGCGGGGGCCAGGCCGCGCTCGTACGCGTCGACCAGCGCTCGGGGGGCGGGGCTCACCCCGCCATTCTGACCAGTACCGGGCGCCGCAGGACGGACCTGCGGCCGGTCAGTCGGCGGTCGGGTCCCAGGCCACCAGGTCGGCCAGCCGGGGGTCGTTCGAGAACATCTCGACGATCGGCAGGTCCAGGCCCAGACGCTTCTGCATGCGCCGCACCTCGAGCTCCTGGTTCCAGAGCACGAGCGACACCACCAGGCCCTTCTCCCCCGCCCGCGCCGTCCGGCCCGAGCGGTGGAGGTAGGTCTTGTGGTCCGACGGCGGGTCGTAGTGGATCACCACGTCGACGTCGTCCACGTGGATGCCCCGCGCCGCGACGTCGGTGGCGACGAGCGCGGTGAGCTTGTCGTGCGAGAAGTTGGCGAGCGCCTTCTCCCGCAGGTTCTGGCGCAGGTCGCCGTGGATGGCCGCGGCCGCGACGTCGAGGTCCTCGAGCTTGCCCGCCACCCGGTCCGCACCGTGCTTGGTGGCGCTGAACACCATGGCCTTGTGGTGGGCCTTGATGATGGCGGCCGCCACCTTCGCCTTGTCCATCTCGTGGACCAGGACGAACCGGTGCGTCATCTGCTCCACGGTGACGCCCTTGGAGGCGACCTCGTGGCGGGTCGGGTCGGTCTGGTAGCGGCGCACCAGGCTGTCGACCACGCCGTCGAGGGTGGCCGAGAACAGCAGGGTCTGGTGGGTGCCCTCGACGTTGCGGAGGATCCACTCGACCTGCGGCAGGAACCCCATGTCGGCCATGCGGTCCGCCTCGTCGATCACGACGTGTGAGACGTCGGCCACCGTCAGGTCGCCCCGCTCGATCAGGTCGATCGCCCGGCCGGGCGTGCAGACGGCCAGCTCGACGCCGTCCTTGAGCTGCTTGATCTGCTTCTCGATCGGGTCGCCGCCGTAGATGGCCGCGACGCGCACGCCCCGGGCCATCGCCATCGGCAGCAGCTCGTCGCGGACCTGGGTCGCCAGCTCCCGGGTCGGGACCAGCGCGAGGCCCGTCGGGCGGCCCGGCCTGGCCTTCGGCAGCAGCTGCAGGAGCGGGAGGCCGAAGGCGAGCGTCTTGCCCGACCCCGTCTTTGCCTTTCCGCAGACGTCCCGACCGGCGAGGATGTCGGGGATGGTCATGGTCTGGATGGCGAAGGACTCCGTGATGCCCTTCTCGGCGAGGGCGTGGCACAGGTCGGGGGCCACTCCCAGCTGTTCAAATGTGGTGCTCATGTCCTCTTCGGATCTCTGGAAACGGGGCAAGGGTACCCGTCACCGGGCCCCGGCCGCAGTTCCGGGCGGAGGTGCACGATGACCCGCACGACCCAGGACCACCTGGACGAGATCGCCGCGCAGGGCTTCACGGTGCTGGAGCGGGTCGTGCCCGACGACCTGTGCGACGACCTGCTCGCCGACCTCTCGCGGCTCGAGCGCGAGCTGGGCGCCGCCCCCGCCGACAACTCGTTCGAGGGCCGCCGCACGACCCGCGTCTACAACCTCCTGGCCCACGGCGGCCGGTGGCCGGAGGTGCCGGTGCTCGACCCGGTGCTCGCCGTGGTCGACGGCGTCCTGGACGACGGCTGCCTGGTCTCGAGCCTCTCGTCGGTGCGGATCGGGCCGGGCGAGTCGGCGCAGCCGGTCCACTCCGACGACCAGCTCTACCCCGTCGTGGACCCCGACCCGCCGGTGGTCTGCAACACCATGTGGGCCCTCACCGACTTCACGGCCGACAACGGTGCCACCCGGCTGGTCCCCGGCAGCCACCGCGGCCCCAAGCCCGAGTACGGCGGGCGCTACGAGACGGTGCCGGCCGAGATGCCCCGGGGCAGCGTGCTGGTGTGGCACGGGCGGCTGTGGCACGGCGGCGGGGCCAACACGACCGGCCAGGACCGGGTGGGCATCGCCATGAACTACTGCGCAGGCTGGGTCCGCCAGCAGGAGAACCAGCAGCTCGGCGTCCCGCCGGCGACCGTCGCGGCCTTTGGCCCCCGGCTGCGCCGGCTCATGGGGTACGGCGTGTACCTGGGTCTGATCGGCCACGTCGACAAGCGGTCCGCCGAGCAGGTCCTGCTGCCGCCGCAGGACGGGTCCCCGGACGACGGCATCGTCTGGGACGCCACGTGACCGGCACCGCCGGCGGGCCGCTCGACGACGTCCTGGCGTGGGGCACCCCGTTCGCCGCGGCCGGCGTCCAGCGGGCCGGCCGGACGGTGGCGGCAGTCGGCGACACCGGGCACGCCGTGCGGGTCGCGTCGGTCACCAAGCTGCTCACGGCGTGGGCCGTGCTGGTCGCCGTCGAGGAGGGTGCCGTCGCGCTCGACGACCCGGTGGGCCAGGACGGGTGCACGCTCGGCCTGCTGCTGTGCCACGCCGGCGGCTACGACTTCGACACCCCGCGGGCCGTCGCGCCGCCCGCCACCCGGCGCATCTACTCCAACACCGGGTACGAGCTGGCCGCGGCGCACGTCGCCGGCGCCACCGGGTTCGCCTTTGCCGAGTACCTGGCCGAGGCGGTGCTGGCGCCGCTCGGCATGGCGGCGAGCGGACTGCGCGGCTCCCCCGCAGCCGACCTGTGGTCCTCGGTCGACGACCTGCTGCGCTTCGCCGCCGAGGTCCGGACGCCCACGCTGCTCGACGGCTCGACGGCCGCCGCCTTCCGCACCGTGCACCTGCCGCACCTGGCCGGCGTGCTGCCCGGGTGGGGCCGGTTCGACCCGCTGCCCTGGGGCTACGGGCCCGAGGTCCGCGGCACGAAGGACCCGAGCTGGATGGGTGCCACCGCACCCGCGGACTGCGTGGGCCACTTCGGCGGGTCGGGCTCGCTGCTGTGGGTGGACCTCCACGCCGACGTGGCGGCAGTGGTGCTGACCGACCACGAGTTCGGCGGCTGGGCCATGGCCGCCTGGCCGGAGTGGTCCGACCGCGTGCGGGCCGCCTACTCCTGACCCCCTGCGGGGTCCGGGCCGTCCGGGACGTCGGGGACGTCGGTCGGCGCCCGTCCCTCCGGCGCGGCCGACCCGTCCGGCGGGGCGGCACGCCCGGCCGCCGCACCCTCGGCGACGGGGCCGGGACCGGCGGCGAACTGGCGCGGGTTGCCCCCGGCCCGCAGCTCCGCCGTGGCCGCGCGGTCCACCGGCGAGCCGCCCCAGAACAGCCACACGAGCCCGGCCAGCAGGATCACCGACGAGACCCAGGTGTTGACCCGGAGGCCCAGGAGCCGGGAGGCGGTGTCGCTCCGCATGAGCTCCACCCAGAAGCGGCCGACGCCGTAGCCGACCATGTAGACGGGGAACCAGCGGCCGGGCTTCAGCACGACCTTCTTCCCCGCCCAGACGATGAGGCCGGCGAGCCCCAGGTTCCAGAGCGCCTCGTAGGCGAAGGTCGGGTGGAACGTCGTGGACGCGGCGTACTTGACCGGCCGGAACGGGACGTCGACCTCGAGGCCCCACGGCAGCTGGGTCGGCCGGCCGAAGAGCTCCTGGTTGAAGTAGTTCCCGAGCCGGCCGATCGCCTGCGCCACCGGGATCGCCGGCGCCGCTGCGTCCAGGCCGAGCGGGACGTCCACCTTCAGGCGGCGGGCCATCAGGATGCCGGCGAGCGTGCCGAGCAGGATCCCGCCGGGGATCCCGAGGCCGCCCTTCCAGATCAAGAACGCGTCGGGCCACCAGCGGCCGCCCGAGTAGAGCCGGCTCCAGTCGGTGACGACGTGGTAGATCCGGGTGCCGATCAGCCCGGCCGGGACGGCGACGAGGGCGATCGTGGTCATGTCCTCGGGGTCGCCGCCCATGGCCGCCCACCGGCGGCGGAAGATGGCGACCGCCGCGAGCACGCCCAGCGCGATGCACAGGCCGTAGAGGCGGAAGTTCAGGGGGCCGAGCGCCAGGTCCTGGAACGGCGGGGCCGGCAACGCGGCAACGAGATGGGTCACGGGTGCTCCAGACCGGCCGGCGTCAGCCGCCGGCGACTGTCTCGGGGACCGCGGTCGTCGTGGTCGACGGACGGAGGGTCCAGTTGAACGAGGAGTCGGCGACGCAGACGTCGGCGTAGGACAGGACGGCGGAGGCCAGGCCGCCGTTCTCCCCGCCGAACACGTCCACCGGCTCGCGGAACGCCCAGGCCGTCACGAACGGCGCGAGCTGGCCGCCCTGCTCCAGCCCGCGGGCGACGCACGCGGCCGCCTTGCCGGGCAGCAGGTTGTTGCCGGCGAGGAGCGACCCGACGGCCTGCTCCACGTCGACGCACGACGACATCGCCGTGGCCACGGTCGAGCGCTCGGTGCTCGAGAGGTCGAGCCGGTTCAGCGCAGTCGCCGGGTCGCCGGGCCGGTAGCCCAGGTCCACCAGCCGGTCGGCGCCGAGCGCCGTCACCACCTTCGTGGCGGCACAGCGCGCCTGGCGGGCGGGCGGCACCCAGAGGTCGATGCCCGGGGGTGCCTGGGTGAGGTCGTAGACCAGTCCGTCCACCGCCATGGCGTCGGTGACCCTGCCCGACGACGGGAAGGTCGGGGCCGGGGCGTCCCGGCCCTCGGGGTCGAGCTCCTTGAGCGGACCCTTGGTCTGCGGGATGCACGCACCGGCCAGTACCGCCGCCAGGACGGCGACGAGGAGCAGGACGGCCGGACGACGCACGCTGCCGAGGGTAGTGCCGGTCCACCCGGCCCCGGCCGCACCGGAGCGCATGCTCAGCCGGGCGCCCGCGCGTCGGCGCTGGCGGCCAGCAGCGCCTCCCACGCGGCACCGGCCGCCTCGCCGTGCACCCGGGCGAGCGTGCCGCGGTCGCAGCCCTCGGCCGCCGCCCCGGCCAGCACGGC
>CAIYXG010000464.1 GCA_903930035.1 uncultured Actinomycetes bacterium
GCTGGCCGAGGACATGGGCGCCGGCCGGATCACCCGCGGCGAGTGGCTGGCCGCCCGCAAGCCGCTGTTGCAGCGGATCGACGCAGCCCGTGCTGCCGCCGTTGCCGACCTCGGCGCGGCACCGCTGGCCGGTCTCACCGGGCGTGGCGCCGCTCGTCAGGCATGGCCCGACCTGCCGCTGTCACGCCGTCAGGCGGTGCTCGACGTATTCCTGGACGCCGCCGTCGTGAGGCCTGCGACACGCCGCGGCCCCGGTCTCGACCTCGACCGGCTCGACCTCAGGTGGAGGGCGTAGCGCCCTCAGTCGGGGTACTCGACGCGGTACCAAGTGCGGTTGGTGTCGACGCACTGCACGAAGATCAGCCCGTGTTCACGGGCGACGCGCATGGCGGTACGTGCTCGCTTGTGCGTGGAGTGAACGCGTCGGGTGGGCTCCTGATGCCGGTGCAGGAAGTCGTCCCACGAGTCGAACCGCTCGACTTGAGTCGGCAGCCCGGTTGCGTCATTCACGAGAACGACACTACCGTAACTACCGACATGTAATCCGTTCGCTGCACGGACAGGCCGCACCCGCGGCCAAGGCGCCTGGTGAACCTTCCGAGTGGAGGTTCCGCGCGTGCAGCGGTTCAGCGGTAGTGCACTCCGGCAGGCCCGACGGGCCGCCCACGTCCGACCCGAACGACTCGCCGTCGAGGTCGCCCGATCCGTCGAGTCGATCCGCGGCTACGAGGGTGGCCGGATCGACCCGCCGGCGTCGGTGGTCGCCGCGCTGGCGGACGCCCTCGGCGTCGAGGCGGGCTCGCTGTTCGAGGTGGCGTCGTGAGCGCGGCGCACGACGACGTGGCCCGCCTGCTCGCCCGCTCCACGCGTGCGTCCAGCGTGCCGATGGTCCCGACCGACCCGGCGGCCCTCGCCCGCCTGGCGGCCCTGCTGAAGGGCGGTGGCCGACGGTGACCACCAACGGCAGAGGGCGGCCCCGGCAGGCCACCCCCAGCACCAACACGAACCCCGCTGACGCCGCCGAGTTCACCGCACAGCCTACCGACGACCTGTGGCACCTGCCCGACGTGGTGGCCGACGTGTGGGCGGCGCTCAGCCTCGCCCGCCACCAGCGGGAGGTGGCGCGGTGAGCGCCCAGCGGCGGATGCGCCGCCGGCTGGCCCAGCGTGACGGCGAGGAGATCACCGGCGGGTGCCCGTTCTGCGCGGCGTACGTGGAGGTGGACGCCGCGGCGTTCGGGTTCCACGTCCGCCACGACGACGAGTGTCGGGTACTCGCCGGTGACGAGGCCGCGCGGCTGTTGTCCAACGTCGCCGCGGTGCGGCTGATCGGTGAGCGCGTCGGCACCCGCCTGGCCCTGGTGGCGCCCGCCGGCGGCAACACCGTCGTGGTGGCCGAGGTGAGGCGGTGACCGCCCCCATGGAGGAGGAGTACGGCTCGCAGGCCGAGTGGGCGGTGTGGTTCGCCCGGTGTGGCATCCCGGTGTTCCCCGTGAAGATCTCGAAGGACGACCCCGAGAAGCCCGACAAGACCAACAAGCGGCCGTTGACGAGGAACGGGCACAACGACGCCAGCACCGACGAGGCGCAGATCCGCGCGTGGTGGTCCCGGTGGCCCGACGCGGCCATCGGCGGCTCGTTGGGTGCGGTGGGCATGTTCGCCGTGGACGTGGACGTGACCGACGGCGCCGCCGGCCCCGACACGCTGGCCGACCTGGAGGCCGAGTTCGGCAAGCTCCCCGAGACCGTGCGGGTGCTCACGCCCTCGGGCGGGGAGCACATCTGGCTCAAGGGCGGGGGCGTCACCAGCAGGAACGGGTGGCGCCCTGACATCGACATCAAGGGCGCCGGCGGCTGGGTGGTGCTGCCCGGCTCGGTGTCGCCGTTGGGCGTCTACGACTTCGAGATCTTCGATTTCGGCGACGGTCCGGTGCTCGTCGCGGGCGGCAACTTCGGGGCGGCCGGCGGTGTTCCCGCCCGTTCGGTCGCCGCGTGGGACGGGACAAGCTGGTCGCCGATCGGCGGCGGTATCGA
>CAIYXG010000465.1 GCA_903930035.1 uncultured Actinomycetes bacterium
CCTCGGCGAGGAAGTCGAAGTGCCCGAACGCGTGGCCGGTCTCGCCCTCGGCGACGGAACGGAACAGCGCGGCGACGTCGGGGTAGCCCTCGACGTCGGCCTTCTGCGCGAAGTACAGGTAGCGGCGGTTGGCCTGGCTCTCGCCGGCGAACGCCTCCTTGAGGTTCTCCTCGGTCTTCGTGCCCTTGATGTTCGGCATGTGTTCTCTCTCTGTGTGTCGGCCCCCGGAGGGGCGGCTGTTGGTTGTCACGGCCCGGGCGTCGCCCGGGTCACCGACCGGTCGCCCGGTCAGTCCTTGTCGGCGCAGGACCGGCACCGGCCCCGCACCACGAGCTCTGCGCCCACCACCTCGAACCCCTCCGGGACGTCGTCGCCCAGCTCGGGGGCCACCTCGACGTGCAGGTCGCGGACCATGCCGCACGACTCGCACACCAGGTGGTGGTGCCGCTCCTCGACGTTGGGGTCGAACCGGGCGGAGCCGGTGCCGACCTCGAGCCGGCTGATCTCGCCCATCTCGGCCAGGTCGTTGAGCGTCTGGTACACGGTCCGCAGCGACACCGTCGGCATGCGGGCCACCACGGCGGAGTGCACCGACTCGGCCGTGGGGTGCGTGGGGTTGTCGTGCAGCGCGTCGAAGACGGCGACGCGCTGCGGCGTGATCTTCAGGCCCTGGGCCCGGAACCGCTCGGTGAGCTCTGCGGGTGTCCTCACGCCGCCGAACCTACGGCGCGCGGCACACAATCTGCAACCATTGTTAGAAATAAAAGTGTGAAATTTCTGCCCGGACCGGGAATATCCGGACCCCGCCGGGGCAACAGGGCGCAGCAACCTACCCATCGGTAACTCCACGCCGTACGCTGCCCGACGTGAGTTCACGACCTTTTGACCGGGCCACCTCCCTGGCCGCCCTCCGCAACGAGACCTTCGACCTGGTGGTGGTCGGCGGCGGCGTGACCGGGGCCGGCGTGGCGCTCGACGCCGCGGCCCGCGGCCTGCGCACCGCACTGGTGGAGCGGGACGACTTCGCCTCCGGCACGTCGTCCAAGTCCTCCAAGCTCGTCCACGGCGGCCTGCGGTACCTCCAGCAGGGCGAGATCGGCCTGGTGTACCAGGCCCTGGCCGAGCGCCAGCGCCTGCTGAAGAACGCCCCCCACCTGGTGAAGCCCCTGCCGTTCATGATCCCGATGTTCGGCAAGGACGGGGTCATCCCCGCCAAGATCGCCCGCCTGCTCGGCATGGCCATGTGGGGCTACGACCTGACGGGCGGCGCCCGGATCGGGAAGCTGCACGAGCGGCTCACGCTCGACGAGGCCATGTCCTACATGCCGACACTCCCCCGCGAGCGGGTCGTCTCGGCGTACATGTACTACGACGCCGCGGCCGACGACGCCCGGCTCGTCCTCACGCTGCTGCGCACGGCGTCGCTCGAGCACGGCGCCGTGGTCGCCAACCGTGTGGCCGTGCGCGGGCTGACTCGCACGGGCGGGACCGTCGACGGGGTCGAGGTCGAGGCCGACGGCGAGCAGTTCACCGTGCGCACCCGCTCGGTGGTCAACGCCGCGGGCGTGTGGGCCGACGAGGTCCGGGCCTTCGACGAGGGCACCAACCCCGACTCCATCCGGCCCGCCAAGGGCGTCCACCTCACGGTGCCGTGGGACAAGGTGCGCAACTCCATCGCCGCGGTCGTCCCGACCATGGACAAGCGGTCGATCTTCGTGATCCCCCAGGGCGACTTCGTCTACATCGGCACCACCGACACCGACTACGACGGCCCGGTCGACGACCCGCAGTGCACCCCCGAGGACGTCCAGTACCTGCTCGACGCCATCAACTTCTCCTGCACCGGCGGCATCACCCACGACGACATCGTCGGCACCTGGGCCGGTCTGCGCCCGCTCGTGAAGTCGGCCAGCTCCGGCCGGACCGCCGACCTCTCCCGCCGCCACAAGGTCGCCCGCTCGTCCACCGGTGTGGTGACCATCACCGGCGGCAAGCTCACCACCTACCGGGAGATGGCCGCCGACACCGTGGACGAGGTCCTCGAGACGGTGCTCGCCGGCCAGCCCGGCGTGCCCCAGGTCGGCAAGAGCCCCACCAAGCACCTCCGGCTGCGCGGCGCCGCGGGCTACGAGACGCTGCAGGGAGCGGCGTCGGTGTACCGGTCCGTGCCGTCCGAGCTGGTGACCCACCTGGGCAACCGCTACGGCGGCGAGGCACGCGTCCTGATGGCCGCCATCGAGGCGGACCCGACGCTCCTCGAGCCGCTCGTGCCCGGACTCCCCTACGTGAAGGCCGAGGCGGTCTTCGCCGTCGAGCACGAGATGGCCAACTCGGTCGACGACGTCCTGAGCCGGCGCACCCGCTCGCGGCTGCTCGGCCGCGACGACTCGGCCGACGCCGCGTCGTCCGTCGGCGGGCTCCTGCGGGACCGGCTCGGCTGGTCGGCCACGCAGCTCGACACCTCGGTCGAGGAGTACCAGTCGGCGGTCGAGCACGAGCGCACCGCCGCCGGACTGCCCGTGGTCCACGTCGCCTCCGACGCCTGAGCAAGAGAACGGACACGCACATGACCGAGCACGTCGACGCCGGCACCCTGCCGCCCGGGCCGGGCGCCCCCACCCCGCCCATCGAGATCGACGGCGGCGCCGCGGCGGCCACGGCCCGGATCGCCGCGCAGTTCGTCCCGGTGGACGACGCGCTGCTCGGGCGGCTCCGGGGCGTGTGCGCCGACGTGACCGACGACCCGGCGGCCGTCGGCGAGGCCAGTCGCGACTGGTGGCCCCTGGCCATGACCTGGGCCACGGCCGGCCAGGTTGGCGCACGGGCCGCCGTGGTCGCACGGCCTGCCGACCCCGACCAGGTCGCCGACGCGGTCCGCCTGTGCCACGAGGCCGGCGTGCCGGTCACCGCGGCGGCCGGGCGGTCCGGGGTGCTCGGCGGCTCGGTGCCGGTCCACGGCGGTGTCGTGCTCGACCTGTGCGGCCTGGTGGGCATCCGCAGCGTCGACGACACGTCGCTCACCGTGGACGTCCTGGCCGGGACCTTCGGCGACCGGTTCGAGGCTGAGCTGCGGGAGACCTACGGCCTCACGTGCGGGCACTGGCCGCAGTCCATGACCCTCTCCACCGTCGGCGGCTGGGTGGCCTGCCGCGGCGCCGGCCAGCTCTCGACCCGCTACGGGAAGATCGAGGACATGGTGGTGGGCCTGGACGTCGTGCTGGCCGACGGCACCCGGATCACCACGGGCGGCGCGCCCCGACAGGCCGCCGGGCCCGACCTGACCCAGCTGTTCGTGGGCTCCGAGGGGACGCTCGGCATCGTCACCGGCGTCCGGCTGCGGGTCCATCCCGTCCCCGCCCACGAGCGCCGCGGTGCCTGGGCGTTCGGCTCGGTGGCCGACGGGCTCGACGCCTGCCGGCGCATCCTGCGCCGGGGCGGGACCCCGGCCGTGCTCCGCCTCTACGACGGCGTCGAGTCCGACCGGAACTACCACGTGGGCACCGAC
>CAIYXG010000466.1 GCA_903930035.1 uncultured Actinomycetes bacterium
GTACATGATCATCACGGGCGGCGTGAACGTGTACCCCCAGGAGGCCGAGAACGTGCTGACCATGCACCCCGCGGTCGTCGACGTCGCCGTGTTCGGCATCCCCGACGACGAGATGGGCGAGCGCGTCCACGCCGTGGTCCAGCCGGTCGAGATGCCGGCGGACGACGACGCCGCGGCCGCCCTGTCGGCCGAGCTGGTCGCCTACTGCCGCGAGCACCTGGCCCACCTCAAGTGCCCCCGCAGCGTGGACTTCCGCGAGGAGCTCCCGCGGCACCCGACCGGGAAGCTCTACAAGCGTCTGCTGAAGGACGAGTACTGGGCGGGAAGTGGACGCACCATCTGACGCCGCGCCGGGAGGTCCGGCCGGGTCCGCCGACCCGGGGGGACGGGGCGGCGGGGCCGTCCTCGCCGCTGGCCTGCTCGGCGTGGTCGTGCTCGCCGGGCTGACCGGGCGGCACCTCTGGTTCTACAGCGACGACTGGAACATCCTCACCGGCTACCACGACGGGCGGCTGCTGGAGCCGTTCAACGGGCACCTCTCGCTCCTGCCCGTGCTGGTGTTCCGCGGGGTCGCCGAGGTGTTCGGCCTGGGCTCCTACCTCCCGTTCCGGGTGGCCGGGCTGCTCGTGTACCTGCTGCTCGGCACGACCGTGTACGTCTACGCCCGCGCCCGGGTCGGCCGGGTCGCCGCCGCGCTCGTGGCGCTGCTGGTGCTGCTCAACGCGTCGTCCGTCACCAACGTGGCGTTCCCGTTCCTCCTGAACTTCTCGCTGCCGCTCGCCGCGATGGTCTGGATGTGGTGGTTCCTCGACCGGGAGGCGCTCCGCGACGAGGCCGCCGCGTCGGCGTCGCTCGGGGTCGCGCTGGCCTCGAGCGGCATCGGGCTGCTCGCCATGGCCGCGGCCGGCGTCGAGCTCCTGTGGACCCGTGCCCGGCCGCGGCGGTGGCTCGTCATGGCACCCCCCGTGCTGCTCTACGTCGCCTGGTACGCCGCGTTCCACGCACCGGTGGCCAAGGGGAAGGGCGGCGCCGGCGCCGTGCTCCGGTACGCCGGCGAGATGGTGCTCGGCGGGGCGGCGTCGTTGGTGGGCAACTGGAAGCCCGGCGGGGTCGTGGTCCTGGCCGGGTTCGCCGTGCTGCTCGTGCTGGGGGCCACGCGGTGGCACACGTTCGACGGCCGCGTGGCGGGCGGCCTGGCGGCCGTCGCCACGTTCGCGCTCCTGACCGCATGGACCCGGATCGGCATCCTCCCCAGGATCCCGCCCGACGAGGCCCGCTACTGCTGGACCGTCGGTGCCGTCCTGCTGCTCACGGCGGTGCAGCTGCTCCGGGGCGTCACCGTGCCACGGCCGTGGTCGTACGCCGCCGGCGGTGCCCTGACCGCCGCCCTGCTGGTGAACACGTGGGTCCTCGGCCACCGCCTGACCGAGTGGGACCACCAGGTCCGGGACGCCACCGCCGGCGTCCGCACCAACCTCCACACCGTCGAGGCCCTCGGCGACAGGGTGCCCCGGGACGAGGTCCTGCCGCTGTCGTTCATCGCCGTCACTGCCGGCGACTACCTCGACATGGTCGACCACCTGGGCTCGCCGGTCGCGTCGTTCGACCCGGCCACGGGCACCGGCGGGTCGCTCGGCTCGGCCGACCTGCGCGACCGTGCCGACGAGCTGGTCGTGCGCGTGGGCGGCGCTGCACTCGTCCCGGACCCGACGACCTGCGTCCGCGCCGCGGTGTACCCGCCGCCCGAGCCCGTCCACCGGCTCGTCGTCGCCCGCGGACCGGCCCGGGTGACGGTGTGCGGGTTCGAGTCCGGCACGGAGGTCCGCGTCGCCCGGTTCGGCGGCGGCCAGGTGGTGGGGCGGGTCGGACCGTCGGAGACCGGACTGCTCGAGCTGCCGGCGGACGACCTGGGGCGGCCGTGGACCGTGCTCGTCGAGGGCGACGCCTCGCTGTCGGTCCTCCCCGGGTAGCCGCCGCGCCACCGGGCGTTCACCGGCCGCCGTTACCCTCGGGACCGTGCCCGCCACCTTCGACCACCCGTTCCTTGCGCACCCCGGCGTCCACGCCTTCGCGCACCGCGGCGGCACGGAGTCGGCCCCCGAGAACTCGTTGGCGGCCTTTGCCGCAGCGGTCGACCTGGGGATGCCCTACCTGGAGACCGACGTGCACCTGACGGCGGACGGCGTGATGGTGGCGTTCCACGACGACCAGCTCGACCGGGCCACCGACATGGCCGGGCGGATCGTGGACCTGCCGTGGTCCGAGGTGTCCCGGGCGCGCATCGGCGGCACCGAGCCGATCCCCACCATGGACCAGGTCCTCGAGGCGTTCCCGACCACCCGCATCAACGTCGACGCGAAGTCCGACGAGGTCGTGGTGTCCCTCGCCGAGTGCCTCCGGCGCCACGACGCGCTCGACCGCGTGTGCGTCGGCGGGTTCTCCGACAGGCGGCTCGCCCGCCTGCGCGGCCTGCTCGGCGACGGCCTGTGCACGTCGGCGGGCCCGCGGGAGACGGCGGCGTTCATGGCCGGGGTGAAGCTGCCCGGGTTCCGCGTCCCGGCCGACGCCGCCTACCGGTGCCTCCAGGTCCCCGTGCGACA
>CAIYXG010000467.1 GCA_903930035.1 uncultured Actinomycetes bacterium
CGCCGGCCAGGTCGCCGTGACCGACAGCGGCACCTGGGTCCGCACGCCGGCCGGCACCGTGGCCGTCCCGGCCGCACCGTCGCTGACCGACGGCCGGGACGTCGTGCTCGGCGTCCGGCCCGAGCACCTGTCGATCGGCCCGGACACGCCCACCGCCCTGCGGGGCCAGGTGGAGAACGTCGAGCTCATGGGCCACGAGCGCCACGTCCTGTGCAAGGTCGGCGAGTCCCGCATGGTCGTGCGCCAGGGCAACCACGACGTGACGCCCTCGGTCGGCGAGCAGGTCTCGCTGGTCGCCGACGCCGACGGCCTGCACCTGTTCGACCCGGTCACCACCGGTCGCCTCGACACGGCCCCCCAGCCCGCAGGACGCGCAGGGTGAGCGACCTCCCGGTCGCCGAGGTCGGCGGCGAGGACCTGCTCGGCGGCACCGTCCTGCCCGACCCGCGCGCGGGCCGGAAGGTCGGCGGCAAGGTCAAGGACGCACTGCTCGCCTACGCGTTCCTGGCCCCGGCGCTCGTGACCTTCGGCGTCTTCGCCTACTACCCGCTGTACCGGCTGTTCTGGTACGCCACGCACTACCAGAGCCGGTTCCGCAACCGGCCGGCCACGTGGGTCGGCGGCGAGCAGCTGGTCGACACCCTCACCGGCGACGACTTCCTCAGCGGCCTGGCCCACTCGGGCACCTACATGCTCTACACGGTGCCGCTCGGCCTGCTGCTGGGCGTCCTCCTGGCCGTCACGGCGCACCGGCGCCTCAAGGGCATCAAGGTCTTCCAGACGATCTTCTCGTCCACCGTCGCGTCCTCGGTGGCGGTCGCCGCCGTGATCTTCTTCACGCTGGTGAACCCCGAGGTGGGCTACTTCAAGGACGTCAGCTGGCTCAGCCTGACGAACCCGACCTCGGCGCTGTTCGCCGTGTCGCTCAGCTCCGTGTGGCAGAACCTGGGCCTCACGTTCATCATCGTGCTCGCCGCGCTGCAGGCCGTGCCCGAGGAGCTCAACGAGGCGGCGCTGCTCGACGGGTTCGGGCCCGTCCGCCGGTTCCTCCGGGTCACGGTGCCGCTCATCAGCCCCGCGCTGATGTTCCTGGCCATCGTGCTGGTGGTCAACGCGCTGCAGGCCTACGCACAGATCGAGCTACTCACCCAGGGCGGCCCGGGCGGCGCCACCGAGACCCTCCTCTACAAGATCGCCGACCCGCGCGGCATCCGGAGCCTGGGGACGCGGGCCTCGCTGTCGATCGGCCTGTTCGTCCTCACCGCCGGCGTGGCGGGCGTCCAGTACTCACTGCTGTCCAAGCGGGTGCACTATGGCGAGTGAGACCACCGCACCCCGGACCGGCCTGAGCGCGCGCCGGGTCGTGACGGCGGCCTGCTGGTACGTCGTGCTCACGGCACTGTCCGTGCTGGTCCTCTTCCCGGTCTACATGCTGCTGCTGCGGGCCGTCTCCAACCCGATCGCCTACATCAACGCGGGCCAGCCGCTGCGGCTCGTGCAGCCCGAGTGGGACGTCTTCCAGCGTGCGTTCTCCCAGGGCAACCTGGGCCGGGCCATGGGCCTGTCGGCCGTGGTGACCGTCATCATCGTGACCGCCCAGCTGCTGACCGCCGTGCTGGCGGCCTACGCGTTCGCGTTCCTGGAGTTCCCGCTCAAGAAGCTCATGTTCGTGCTGGTGGTCGGCACGCTCCTGCTGCCCATCGAGGTCACGCTCATCGCCAACGTCGAGACCATCCGTGGGCTGCGGCTGCTCAACTCGGTGCCCGGCCTGACCCTGCCGTTCCTGGCCACCGCGTTCGGCATCTTCCTGATCCGCCAGGGGTTCCTGGGCATCCCCTCGGAGCTGCGCGACGCGTCCACCCTGGACGGGTACGGGCACCTCCGGTTCCTGTTCAAGGTGGCCATGCCCATGACCAAGCCCATCATCGGCTCGTTCGTGGTCATCTCGTTCCTGGGGGCCTGGAACCAGTACGTCTGGCCGCGCTTCGCCACCGACCGCAACGCCTGGCAGACCGTGCAGATCGCCCTCCGGACCATCGGCTCCGAGAACGTCGACCAGCTCAACGTCGGGTTCGCCGCGGCCGTCCTGGCCGCGCTGCCGCTGCTCGTGCTGCTGATCTTCTTCCAGCGCCAGATGATCCGTGGCCTGACCGCCGGCGCGGTCAAGGGCTGACCAGCTCTCCCACCCACAGCTCTCCCACCGACAGGAGCCAACATGCGCACCACGCACCAGCACCCGATCCGCAGCCGGGCCCGGGCCCGCCTGCTCGTCGCCGTCCTCGCCGGGACGGCCGTCCTCGCCGCCGCGTGCGGCGGAGGGGGCGGCGGCGGCGGCGGGGGCGGCAACGCCGCCGGGGCGTGCCCGGTCGACGCCCTCCAGGACGCGGGCGGCACCGCCCAGGTCACCCTGTGGCACGCCTACGTGGGCCTCACCAAGAAGACCCTCGAGAAGCTCGCGGCGCAGTACAACGCGTCGCAGACCAAGGTGAAGGTCAACGTCGAGGCCCAGGGCTCCTACGAGGAGCTCCTCAAGAAGTACGAGGACGCCCTGAGCGACCCGACGACCCTGCCCGACGTCATCCTCACCGAGGACACCACCACCCAGTTCATGGCGGACTCCGGCGCGGTGATCCCGGCGCAGGACTGCATCGACGCCGACCCCGGCGCCCAGAAGATCTACGACGGCATCCTCCCCGCCGTGACCGCGGCCTACACCGTCCAGGACCAGCTGCTGCCGGGCGCCTTCAGCGTCTCGACGCCGGTGCTCTACGCCAACAAGGACCTGTTCGCCAAGGCCGGCCTGCCCACCGACACCTACCCGCAGACCCTCGACGAGCTGCGGGCCACCGCCGAGAAGATCAAGGCCGCCAACATCCCCGGCGTCGCCCAGCCGCTCGTGATGAAGGTCGACTCCTGGTACATCGAGCACTGGCTGACCGGCGTGAAGCAGACGGTCGTCAACGAGGACAACGGCCGCACGGCGCTCGCCACGAAGTCCACCTACGACAACAAGTACACGACCGAGACCTTCCAGTGGATGAAGGACATGGTCGACGCCGGCCTGCTCAAGGCCGTCCCCAACTCCAGCCAGATCGACGACTTCCTGGCCGCCGCCACGCAGAGCGCCGCCATGCTGATCCAGACGTCGACCGCCATCACGACCGTGAACGGCGTCATCGAGGGCTCCCTCAACGCCGAGGACCTGGGCCTGTCCGGCTCGGCCGCCGGCGCCGTCTCGGGGTTCAAGATCCCCAACCTGAACATCGGGGTGGGCCTGCTGCCGGGCATCGAGGCGGCGGGCGAGGGGCAGATCGGCGGGTCGGCCTGGTACCTGCTCGACACCGGCAAGGACGCCGAGGTCGCCGGCGGCTGGGAGTTCATGAAGTGGTTCAACGAGACCCCGAACCAGGTCACCTGGACGCTCGAGGGCTCCTACCTGCCGGTGGCCACGGCCGCGGCCGACGACCCGAAGCTCAAGGAGAACTGGGCGACCACCCGGACCGGCCAGTGGCTGTCGGTGGCCTACCAGGGGATCGTGGACCTGGACCCGAAGTTCCCCGGACCGGTGATCGGCCCCTACAAGGAGTTCCGTGCCGCCAACCGCGCGGCGCTGGAGACCGTGACCCTGAGCGGCAAGCCGGTGGCCGACGCCGTGACGGCGGCCAACACCACCTTCCAGGAGGCGCTCGACTCCTACGCGAAGGACGTGGGCGCCGGGGGCTGACCCGTCAGACCAGGTCGAGGCGGCGGGACAGGTCGCTGCGGAAGCGGCCCTCCGGGTCCATCTTGTCCCGGACCCGCCGCCACTCGGCCAGCCGCGGGTACATGGCCGGCACCAGCTCCGGCCGCACCCGCGAGTCCTTGGCCAGGTAGACCCGGCCGCCGGCGGCCACCACCTGCTCGTCGAGCTCGTCGAGCAGGCGGGCCAGGCCGGGCAGCACCGGGATGTCGAGCGCCAGCGTCCAGCCCGAGGTCGGGAACGACATCGGCGCGTCGTTGCCGGGGCCGAACCGCTTCAGCACCGCCAGGAACGACGACATCCCCGACCCGGACAGCCGCTCCACGGTGTGGCGCACCAGGTCGGTGGCCGAGTCGGGCACGGCGTACTGCCACTGCAGGAACCCGCGCGGGCCGTAGATCCGGTTCCACGTGTCGACCATGTCGAGCGGGTGGAAGAACTTCTCGATCGACTGGAGCTCGTCGCGGCGGCGCACCGGCGCCTTGCGGTACCAGAGCTCGTTGAACGCCCGGACCGTCAGCTTGTTGAGGAGGCCCGACGGGAAGAGGTCGGGCGGCGACGGCAGCTGGTGCGGCGAGTAGGCGAAGGGGTCGTCGACGCCCGAGGCGAGCGCCTGCTCACGCGTGGCGAACTGGCCGCGCTGGAGGATGGACCGGCCCATCGACCGGCCCCGGGCGATCAGGTCGATCCAGGCCACCGAGTAGTCGTAGTTGGCGTCGCCCTCGACCATGAGCGCCATGACCTCGTCGAGGTCCTTGGTCCGGTCGGTGTCGACGCTCACCAGGCTGGACCCGATCGGGGCCATGCGGACGGTGGCGTCGACCACGGCGCCGGTCAGGCCCATGCCACCGACGGTGGCCCAGAACTCTGCCGGGGTGTCCTGCGGGGTGAGGTGGCGCACCTCGCCGGAGCCGTCCACGACCCGCATCGAGGTCACGTGGTTGCCCCACGACCCCTTGACGTGGTGGTTCTTGCCGTGGATGTCCGACGCGATGGCGCCACCGACGGTCACCTGCCGGGTCCCCGGGGTGACCGGAACAAACAGGCCGAGCGGCACGAGCCAGCGGATCAGCTGGTCGATGCTGGTCCCGGCCAGGGCGGTGACCTCGCCGGTCGCCAGGTCCACCGAGGTCAGCCCCGAGCGGGACGGTCCGTCGAGCACCAGGCCGCCGCCGTTCTGGGCGCAGTCCCCGTAGCCGCGGCCCAGGCCCCGGGCCAGCACGCCGCGCGGGCCGGCGGCCAGGACCACGTCACGGACCTCGCCGTCGGTGGTGGCGAGCGCCACGTCGGCCTCGGTCGGCGCGGTGCGGCCCCAGCCCTCGAGCAGGCGCCGCTCGACCGTGACGTCGTCCAGGCCGCTCACCTGCGGGCCCCGCTCACAGGTAGACCCCCACCAGCAGGCACGCCGCCCAGAGCACGCCCATGAGCTGCATCTGCCGGTCGTGCAGGAGGACGTCCTCCGGGGCCGACCCCTTGCCCTGGTCGACCAGGAGGGCGTACCGCAGGATGGCGATCAGGAACGGCACGATCGTCAGCAGGATGAAGACCCGCTGGCCACCCTCGCCCGCCCGCTCGAGCGCCCACAGGCAGTAGCTGACGAGCACGGCGGCCACCGAGACCGACCGCAGGAACCCCAGGTACTCCAGCGAGTACTCCCCCAGCGTGGGCCGGAGGGCGGCCGCCTCGTCGCCCAGCTCGCGCTTCTCGGCGAAGCGCTTGGCCGACGCCACGAACAGCGACCCGAACAGGGAGATGATCAGGAACCACTCCGAGACCCGCACCTCGGCCGCGTAGGCGCCGGCGAGCAGCCGCAGGATGAAGCCGGCCGACAGGACCACGACGTCGAAGACGGGCAGCTGCTTGAGCCAGAGCGAGTAGCAGGTCGTGAGGACGGCGTAGCCCGCCACGATCCCGGCGAGCGCCCAGTTGTCGGCCGCGCCCACCGCCACACCGCCGACGAACAGCACCACGGCGGCGACCAGCGCGACCGGCACGGGGACGGCCCCCGACGCGATCGGCCGCCGGCGCTTGGTGGGGTGCTGACGGTCCGACTCGACGTCGAGCACGTCGTTGAGCAGGTAGGTGGACGACGAGACCATGCAGAACGCCACGAACGCCACGACGGTGAGCCGGACCCGGTAGGGCTCCGTGATGACCCCCGCGGCTGCCGGCGCCACGAAGACCAGGACGTTCTTGGCCCACTGCTTGGGGCGGCACGCCCTGACGAGCCCGGGCAGCAGGGAACCCGCTGGTTCCGACGCGGACGCTGCCGCCGTCGTCGACTGCTCGGTCATCGGACCCCTGGACCCCTCGCCCGCCGCACCCGGGCGGTGCAGCACGCGGAAAAGTGTACCGACCCGTCCCCGTTCCCCCTCAGGCCGGCGCGCCGCCGGAGGGAGGCAGAACTGCCTGCCGCAGACGGGCGACGGTGGCCGGCGAGGCGTCGGCGACCACCCGGCCGCTCGCCGCCCGGAAGAGCCGGTCGTTGACGGCGCGGCCGATGCCCACCGGGTCCACGGTCCGCGCCACCAGCACCGGGGCGGCGCCGTCGGCCGCCCGGAGGGCGGCGTAGAGCGCCGCTGCGGCCCGGTCGGGGTCCTCGGGCAGGTCGAGCAGCGCGGCGCCCAGCGCACCCACCAGCTCGGCGGCCACCGGCGCCGGCCCGTCGACCAGCACCACGGGGGTCGCCGGGGAGTAGTGCCGCAGGAAGGTGCCGGGCGCGGGTGCGGC
>CAIYXG010000468.1 GCA_903930035.1 uncultured Actinomycetes bacterium
CCACCGGCAGGGTGCTGCAGGCGCCGACCACGCGGACGCTGACCGAGCTCGGCGACCCCACGGGCGGGCTGGCGATCGACCTCCCGGTCCGGTCGTCGCGCAGCACGCCGGACGGTCTCTACCTCCCGGAGGCCGGGCCCTACCCGGTCGAGATCGTGCTGCTGTCGCCCGAGGGCCCCGAGCTCTGGCGCCAGACGGTCCTGCTCAACCGTCTGCCGACGCCCGACAAGGCCGTGACGGCAGCCGGCGAGCCACTGCGGCTGCGGGCCGCGCTCCTGCTGCCGGTGGATAGCGGGCCGGCGCTGACCATCAACGGCCGCGGGGCCTTCGACGCCACCACCCGGAGCCGCCTCGTCGGGGTCGGACGGCTGCTCGAGCAGCGGAACGACACGCCGTTCTCCCTTGCGGTCCGTGCCAACACCCTGGCCGGGCTGGGCCGCTCGGACGAGACCTGGGCCACGTCCCTCTCTAGGCAGCTCACCGAGAGGGGACGAGCGGGACGGCCCGTGCTGCTCCCCTACACCCAGGTGGCGACGGGCGGGCTCGTGGCCGAGGACGCGACGGCGCAGCTGACCGCCGAGGTGGACCTGGGTCGGCGGATCGTGGCCGAGACCACGGGCCTGCCGGTCGAGACCTCGACCTGGGTGCTCGACGACTACCTGACCGCCGAGGCGCTGGGGGTCCTGCGCGCCCAGGGCGTCACCGGCGTGGTCGCCGCGCCGGACCGCGTGCGGGTGTCCGGGACGGACCGCACGACGTTGCGCAACGCCCCGGTCCCCGTCGACGGCGCCGACGGCGTGCGGGTCATGGTGGCCGACACCGACATGGCGGTGCGTCTGGCGGCTCCGGGCGCACCGGCGGCGGTCCGGGCCCACGGCGCCGTGAGCGAGCTCATGGCGGCGTGGTTCACCGCAGCCGGCCAGCCCGAGTCGCAACGGGCCGACCCGGCCACCGTCCTCCCGCTCGACCCCGCCACCGAGCCCGAGGTGCTCGACAGCCTGGTGCCCGCCCTGACCTCGGGCGGCCCCGTGGCGGTCGACCCGTCGCGGCCGATGGTGCCGCCGCTGGCCGAGGACCGGCGCGGCACGGCCACCCTGCTGACCGCGTCGAGCCCCGACCAGGGCGCCGCCGTACTGGGCTCCATCGGCACGGACCAGCTCCTGTCCGGCTACCGGTCCATGGTCGGCGACGCCGACCCCGACCTGGACCTGTGGACGCAGCTGAACTCACAGACCCTGTCGGTGGAGATGCCGGCGCCGGCCCGCAGCGACCTGCACCAGGGCATCGCCCGCGAGGTCGGCCAGAAGGTGGCCCGGATCAGGACACCGCCCAGCCGGACCGTGGTGCTGACCAGCCGGAACTCGACCGTGCCGCTCCGGTTCCGCAACGGGCTGGAGTACCCCGTGCGGGTGCGGCTCCGCATCCGGGCGCCTCGGCTGGAGGTGGCGGGCGGCAGGACGCGGGTGGTGACCCTGCAGCCCGGCAACAACCGGATCGACCTCGACGTCACCTCCCAGGCCCCCGGACAGTCGCTCCTCCGGATCGAGACCACGTCGCCCGACGGCCAGCTCACGGTGGCCGC
>CAIYXG010000469.1 GCA_903930035.1 uncultured Actinomycetes bacterium
AGACCATCTTCGAGTCGTAGAGCAGGCGGCCGATCAGCGTGGACTTGCCGTCGTCGACGCTGCCGCACGTGATGAACCGCAGCATGGACTTGTGCTCGTGCTGGGCCAGGTAGGCGTCGATGTCGGACGCGACCAGGTCCTCGGCGGCGTACGACATCAGAAGTAGCCCTCCTGCTTCTTGCGCTCCATGGAACCCGAGGCGTCGTGGTCGATGGCCCGGCCCTGCCGCTCCGAGCTGGTGGTGAGCAGCATCTCCTGGATGACCTCGGTGAGCGTCGTCGCCGTGGACTCGACGGCGCCGGTCAGCGGGTAGCAGCCGAGCGTCCGGAACCGCACGCTGCGCTCGACCACCTCACCGGGCTCGACCGGCATGCGGTCGTCGTCGACCATCAGCAGGATGCCGTCCCGCTCGACCGTGGGCCGCGGCGCCGCCAGGTAGAGCGGCACGATCGGGATCTCCTCGCGGTGGATGTACTGCCAGATGTCGAGCTCGGTCCAGTTGCTCAGCGGGAACACCCGCACGCTCTCGCCCGGCCGGGTCTGCGCGTTGTAGAGGCGCCACAGCTCCGGCCGCTGCGCCTTGGGGTCCCAGCGGTGCTGGGCGGAGCGGATCGAGAACACCCGCTCCTTGGCCCGGGACTTCTCCTCGTCGCGCCGGGCCCCGCCGAACGCCAGGTCGAACCCGTACTGGTCGAGCGCCTGCTTGAGCCCCTCGGTCTTCCACATGTCGGTGTGGGTCGAGGACCCGTGGTCGAACGGGTTGATGCCCCGCTCGAGGCACTCGGGGTTCTGGTGCACCAGCAGGTCCATGCCGACCTCGGCGGCCATCCGGTCGCGGAACGCGTACATGGCCTGGAACTTCCAGGTGGTGTCCACGTGCAGGAGCGGGAACGGCGGCACCGACGGGAAGAAGGCCTTCTTGGCCAGGTGCAGCATGACGGAGCTGTCCTTGCCCACGGAGTAGAGCATCACGGGCCGCTCGGACTCCGAGACGGCCTCGCGCATGATCTGGATGGACTCGGCCTCCAGCCGCTGCAGGTGCGTGAGGTGGGTCATGCCAGGGTCCCGTCCACGGCGACCATGACCTTGCCGCACTCCTTGGAGCCTTCGAGCAGCGCCAGCGCGTCGTCGAACCGCTCGAGCGGGAACCGGTCCGTGACGAGCGCCGACAGGTCGCGCCGGGCCAGCAGGTCGACGGCGTCGGCGAACCGCTCGGGGTACTCCATGGAGCCCCGCACCGTGAACTCCTTCATCAGCATCATCAGGAAGCTCGTGGGCACCGGCGCGTAGTGCAGCGCCACCACCGACAGCCGGCCGCCGACGCGTCCCCGGTCGATGATGTCGGTCAGGACCTTCGGCGAGCCCGACGCCTCGATGAACGCGGCGGTGGCCGGGGTGGGCCCGAACATGAACGGCGTGGTGCCGTGCAGGTCGGCGAGCGCGGCCCAGACGTCGTCGGTGGCGGGGTCCAGCGCCGCCTGCGCACCCAGACCCAGTGCCAGCCCGCGGCGGGTGGCGCTCAGGTCGACGGCCACGACCTGCTCGTGGCCCTGGTCCACCAGGCTGGCCACGGACGCCAGGCCGACCGGGCCGCAGCCGAACACGGCGACGCCGTCGCCCTCGCGGACGTCGGCCTGCTCCACGGCGTGCATGCCGACCGCCAGCGGCTCGGCGAACGCGGCGACGTCCAGCGGCAGGCCGTCGGGCACGGGGTGCAGCAGGCCGGCGTCGGCCTCACGGACCAGCAGCTCGGGGGTCAGGCCGCCGAACGGCCCGCCGCCGCCGATGCGGCCGAGCTCCTCGTTGCCCGGCTCCACGACCACGCGGTCGCCCACCTGCACGGTCGCCACCTGGTCGCCGACGCACGACACCACGCCGGCCATCTCGTGGCCCAGGCACAGCGGCTCGGGGCCAGGGCCGGCCATCCCGCCCATCCGGATGTAGGACAGGTCGCTCCCGCAGATCCCGCAGGCGGCGACCTTGACGACCGCGTCGCGGGGCCCGGGGTCGGGCGGCGGGACGTCGTCGACCCGGACGTCACCGGGGCCGTGGACTCGCACCTGCAGCATGGGGTCGTTCCTGTCGTGGCTCGTGGTCAGGGCAGCAGGTAGCCGCCGTCGACGGCCAGCGTGTGGCCGGTGACGTACGACGCGGCACCGCTGGACAGAAAGAGTACGGCCCCGGCCACCTCGCGCGCCGTGCCGAACCGCCCCATGGGGATGTGCGCCAGCTCGGCGTCGACGAGCTCGGGGAAGGCCGCCATCGGCGCCGTCATGGGGGTGTCGATGACGCCGGGGGCCACAGCGTTGACCCGCACGCCCTTGCCGACCCACTTCGCCGCGAAGTTCCGCGTGGCGGCCACCAGGCCGGCCTTGGCGGCCGAGTAGCCGGGTACCACCGTGTTGGCGCGTGAGGCCGCCATCGACACCACGTTCACCACGCTGGCCCCGCCCGGCAGGTCGCTGGCGAACAGGAGGCGGCGGCAGGCCGAGGTCAGGCGCACCGGCCCGGCCAGGTTCAGGGTGAGCGAGTCGGCGAAGGTGTCCGGGTCCCACTCGTCGCCGCCGCCCGGGAACGTGGCGCCGGCGTTGTTGACCAGCACGTCGAGCCGCTCCAGCGACGCCGCCAGCGCGTCGACCGACGCCGGGTCGGTGGTCTGCAGCTGGCGGAACGCCATGCCGTCCAGGTCGGTGTCGTACTCGCCGGCCGCCGCACGGGTGCCGGTGACGGTGACGTCCCCACCGGCGTCCCGGAAGGCAGTGGCGACGGCGTGGCCGATCCCGCTGGTCCCGCCGGTGACCACCACGGCGGCGTCCGCAAAGTCGTAGGTGACGTCGTTGGCCATGCGGTCAGTCTCCCCCGCCGGCGGGGTCCGCCGCCCGTCCGAGCTTGGTCAGCGAGCGCCGGAGCCAGGCCCGCTCCCAGAAGTTGCCGGTCGCACCCAGCAGGTGGTCGGTCGCGGCGAGAGCCACCTCGACCGCTCCCGGGTGCCCCGGCTCGGCGGCCAGCACGACGTCGGTGAGCTGCAGCGCCTCGACGGGCCGGCCCGCCACCACGTGCGCGCGGGCCCGGTCCACGAGCGCGTCGGCGCCCGCTGCGGCCACCAGGTCCGTGGCCACAGCCGACGGGTGCACCCCGTAGAGCTCGGTGGTGGACCGGTGGTGGAACCAGCCGGCGTAGTGCTCCCAGATGGCCCGGACGTTCCACTTGGTCTGGCCGTAGCCCTCCCCCACGTCGAGGTGGGCCGGGACCTGCACGGTCCGCATGAGGGTCCACACGTCGGCGCCGGCGTTCATGCCCTCGACGGTCTGGTCGTGGACCGACCGCATGGCCTCCTGCAGCGTGGCGGTCTCCTCCAGGATCCGGTCGGCCCCCACCACCGGGTCGAAGTGGCCGGTCACCAGGCGCTCGGGCGCCAGCTCGTGGACCACGTCCAGCGAGTCCACGTACATCAGCGCGTCCCGGTAGCGGTCGCCGCGGATGGTCACCAGGTTGGGCACGTGGCCGAAGAGCGGGCCGAACAGGTTCCCTGACAGCAGCGTCCGGCAGTCGGGCAGCCAGACGACCATGGAGTCGAACGTCTCGCCGCCGGGCGTGGCGACCAGGTGCAGCTCCCGGCCGCCGACGGTCAGCACCAGCCGGTCCTCGACCAGCACGGTCGGCTCGGGCCGGGCCTGCGGGACGGCGCCGACACCCACCGACCGGGCGTGCTCCATGGCGGCCAGGATCGCGTCCATGAAGGCGAACGCCGAGTTGCGCGACCGGAACGCCTCGAGCCGCTCGTTGTCGTCGCGCCACATCGTGAAGTTCGCCTGGGCGACCACGTCGCTGTCGGTGTCCTTCACGACGTCCACGCCGCCCACGTGGTCGTAGTGGCCCTGGGTCAGCACGACCGCGCGCACCTGCGAGGTGTCCACGGCGTCGTAGGCGCGGCGGTGCAGCGGCCCCTCGAACCCCATGCCGGTGTTGACCACCACCCGGCCGTCGTCGGTGCGGACCAGGTAGGAGTTGGACCAGCCCGGCGACATGGCGAGCCCGGCCCCCAGGTCGACCGCCGGGTCGCCGGTGGCGCCCGTCATGGCGCCGGCCCCCGGCCGCTCGCGGTGGATCCCGGGCATCAGTGCACCTCCCGCCGGACCTGTGGGAACGCCTCGAAGTAGAAGGCGTACCGCTCGTAGAGCTCGTCGGGCTCCAGCCCGAAGTCGCCCCGCAGGTCGTAGACGACCTTGCCGTCCTTGCCCCGGGGGTTGCCGGCCACGTACTCGGCCAGACCGGCGCGGCACTCGTCGGTGATCTCCATCCCGGCCGTCCCGACGATGCGCTCGGCCATGGCGACGTCGTCGGACATGAACTCGCCGAACTCGACGTCGACCCGCTGGGCCTCGGGGACCAGGTGGGCGTCGCGCACGCCGGCCCGCAGGAGCCGCTCGACGCGGTCGGCCCAGTAGGCGGCCAGCTCGTCGGCCTCGACCTCTACCCGCCGGTTGCGGTCGCCGTAGGCCAGCATCGTGATGGCCGACTGCAGCACCGCCACGGGGTCGCGGAGCGTGAGGGCCACGGTGGCGTCGGGGAACGTGGCCATGAGGGGCCCGAGCCGCTCCAGGTGCTGCGGGCACTTGAGGACCCAGCGGTTCGGTCCGCGCAGGTAGCTGAGCACCTGCAGCTGCCGGCGCAGGAAGGCGTAGTGGCCGTGCTGGTCGAGCGTCTCGGCGTGGTCGCGCCACGCAGGGACCCGGGCCGACCACTCGAGCACGTACGTGCACAGGTCCAGGTCCATGAGCTCGCACTCCTCCTCGATGGAGGACGGCGGACGGTCGTGCATCAGGGCGGTGAGCGGCGACACCTGCTGGGTCATCTCGTGCTCCCGGAGCGCCCGCAGGTAGCGCGGGTCCACACCGTCCCGGCCGGGCCCGTCGCCGAGCACCGGCACCGGCTCCTGGACCTCCCACCACGGCAGTGACCGGAAGCGGCGGTCGGTCGCCAGCAGGTTGACCAGGTGCGTCGTGCCCGACCGGGGCAGCCCGACCACGATGACCGGCGGCTCCAGCTCGACCTCGAGCGCCTCGGGGTGCCGGCGCACGAAGTCCTCGAACCGCAGCCGGGCTGCCAGCAGGCCGACCAGCCGCTGGCGCACCAGGAACCGGCCCAGGCCCGACAGGCCGGCGTCGGCGTCGACCGCCACGGCCTGCGCGGCCAGGCGGTCGAGGAGCGTCGGGTCCTCGAACCCGGACATGCCGGTGCGGCGCTCGGCCGCGGCGACCAGCACGGCGGGGTCCAGATCGACCTCCATGCCGAGCGCCATGTCGTAGATCTGCTGCTCCGCCGCGTCGCGCTGCGGCTCGCGCAGGTCGGCGATCTTGATCTCCTGCATCGGCGCACCGTACCGGCCGTAGTGCGGTTGCGATAAGCCGTTGCGGCAGTAGCGTCCGCACATGGGAACGGCTCGAACCGTCACGGCGACCGCGGCAGCGCTGGCCGTCGGCACGCTCCTGCTCGCAGGGTGCCGCGGTTCCACGGGGTCCGACGCAGCTGCTGGCTCGTCGACGACCACGACGTCGCCGACGCCCACGAGCGCGTCGACGACCACGACAGTGCCGCAGCTGCGCGCCGCTGCGCTGCCGCCGTGCCCGGCCGGTGCGAACGGGATCACCACGCTGCCCGACTGGGTGACCGGCGCGCTCCCGGCCGGGACCACGCTGGCCAGGGGGTCCACCGGCGTGAACGCACCGCAGGACGACGGCGCACCCCGGCCCCTCGTGACGCTGCTCGTCGGCCGGAAGGACGGCGAGCAGGTCCCCACCATCACCCTCTACCGCACTCCCGGGGTGACAGCGGCGACGCTCGACCCGTCCCAGGAGTGGAACCCTGGCGTGCCGAGGCTCACCACCGTCCGGGGGCGGCCCGGCACGGTCGGGCAGACGATCAGTCGCAGCGGGCCGGGTCCCACCACTGCGACCTGGGGGGAGGCTGGCGACACGTGGACGGCGACGAGCACCCTCGGGGTCGACGCGCTGGCCGCCGCGCTCGGCGCGCTGCGCCTTGCGGACGACGGCGTGACCGACCCGACCGGGGCGTTCACGCAGGTGGGGAGCGGGCCGTACCTCGCGAGCGGCGCGTGGTCGCGCGGGCTGCTTCGGGTGACCCAGCTCGAGGTCCGCACGGCGGCGCCGACCCCGGCCAAGCAGCGGGTGCTGTACGTGCGGATCGACCCCGCCGCGCCCGGCACGACCGGACCGCTCGGGGGCCCCGCCGGCGGGACCAGTTCGACGACGGAGCTCGACGGGCGCACCGTGCTGCTCAACCCGTACGCCCTGACGGCAGCGCTCGACGACGGGTCGCAGGTGGGGATCAGGGCCTACGACGGCCAGAGCCAGCCAGCGTCGCTCGACCCTGCCACCGCCACGGCCGTGCTCGCCGGCCTCCATCGCCGCGGCCCGGCCGACGCACCGCTCGTGGACTCGCTGCCCGTCGGCGACGCCGGCCCCGACGGCGCCGTGCCGCCCGGGTTCTGCCGCGAGGCGTGATCCGCCACCGGCCCAGACGGCCAGGCGTCAGCCGCGGGTTGCGGTGACCTGCATGGCGCCCTCGGCGTCGCGCATCGTCAGCGTGCCGCCCAGCACCTCGTAGTCCCTGGTCCGGCCCAGCGCCTCGGTCATCCACTGGTCGGCCTCTGCGGCCTCGCCCTCGCAGGCCTTCTTGGTGGAGCTCACGGGCCCGAACGACACCTCGCCGGCGTCGCCGGGGACCACGTTGGCCGACAGGGTGTTGCAGCCGCCGCTCACCGTGACGAGGTTCTCGGTGAAGATCATGGCGATCGCCTCGGTCGCGGCCGAACTCACGACACCGCCGGTGCCGTTGTTGACGCCGGTGACCTTCCAGGCGCCGACCAGCGACGTGTCCTCGGCCTCGTAGGTGAACCGCACTCCCTGGGCGTCGCGGAGCGTCAGCGTCGTGCCCTCGACCGCGAACCTGGTGACCTCACCGAGGGCCGGGACG
>CAIYXG010000470.1 GCA_903930035.1 uncultured Actinomycetes bacterium
GCCTGGCGCTGCCGGGACGCCGTCGACCTCGTCGACGTCGACCAGCACGACGACCACGTCGACCACCGTGGTGACCTACCCGAAGCCGCCCAAGTACCCGTCGTACCCGACCTTCCCGACCTTCCCGGGCTTCACCGTGCCGACGTCGGTGCCCATCGTCCGGTGAGCTGCGCTGCGCCAGCCGCAGCAGGACGTGCCGGCGGGGCCGGCCGGCTGGTTCAGGCCAGCAGGTCCGACAGCTCGGCCGCCGCGCGGCGACCCGAGCCGATCGATGCGGGGATGCCGACGCCCTCGTAGGCCATGCCGGCCAGACGCAGATGCGGGAGGTCGACGGCGAGCGTCTCGGTGACCTGCCGGACCAGGTCCAGGTGGCCGGGCCGGTACTGCGGGAACGCGTCGGTCCAGCGGGTGGTGCGCACGGCGACCGGGGCCGCCTCGATGCCCATGGTGGTCCGCAGGTCGCGGCGCACGGCGGCCAGGAGCTCGTCGTCGGTCGACGTCCGACCCCGGTCGTCGCCGTCGTGGCCGACCGAGGCCCGCACCACCAGGTGCCGGCCGTCGTCCCAGTGCGCCCACTTCACCGAGCCCCAGGAGGCAGCGGTGATGGTCGTGCCGGCGGCACGGGGCACGAGCATCCCGGCGGCGTCGAGCGGCCCCGGCACGTCGGCCCGGTCGAACGCCAGGGTCAGGAACGCCACGGAGACGTGGTCCACCTGCGCAAGGAGCCGGGCGGCCGTCGGGCTCGCCGCCGCCAGCAGACGGCCTGCGGCCCCGGCCGGTGCGGCCAGGACGACGGCGTCGGCCCCGAGCTGCTCGGACGGGGTGGTCACCTGCAGCCGGGCCCCGTCGGTCGCGAGCCCGGTGGCCGGCGTCGTAGTGCGGACCTGCACCCCGCGGGACAGGAGCTCCTCGGTGAGCCGCTCGACCAGCCGCTGCGAGCCGGCGAGCGGCGTCTGGAACACCGGCCCCTCGGCCGGGGCCACCTGGGCGGCCGACGCCTGCACGAGCGAGCCGCCCTGTGCCGCAGCGTCGGCCAGCTGGGGTGCCACCGCGCGCAGGCTCATGCGGTCCACGTCGCCGGCGTTGATCCCGCCGAGCAGCGGACCGACCAGCCGGTCGACCGTCGTGGCCCCCAGTCGCTCGCGGAGGAGCGGTCCGACGGCGGCGTCGCCCACGAGCGGCGGGTGGTCGACGGCGTCGGCCGCGACCAGCTCGGCCACGCCCTCCGGCCCGAGCACGGCAGCCACCTCGGGGTCGTCGGTCGCCAGCGGGACGCCCAGCAGCGTGCGTGCGGGCAGGAACCGGAGCTCGCCGTCCACGAACACCTTCGCCCGGCCCACCGTGGGCGAGGTCAGCTCGTCGGTCAGCCCGAGCTCGGCACAGAGCGCCACGGCCTCGGGCCGACGGGCCAGGAAGGCGTCGGCCCCCTCGTCGACGCGCAGGGTGGACCCGTCGGGCAGGACCAGGTCGGAGGTGCGGAGCTTGCCACCGGTCTGCGGCGCCGGCTCGAGCACCACGACCTCGCGGCACACCCCGCGGCAGGTGGCCTCCCAGGCGGCGGACAGCCCGGCGACGCCGCCGCCCACGACCACCAGCCGGGTCACGGTCCGGCGAGCTCCCGGACCAGGTCGGCCAGCGTCGACATGACGGCCGGGTCGGCGTTGACCACGTCGGTGCGGGCAAAGGCCAGCCCGACCTCGTCGGCGACGGCCTTGGCCTCGATGTCCGGGTCGAACAGCACCTCGAGGTGGTCCGCGGTGAAGCCCTGGGGCACCACGACGATGCCCTCGGCGGTCCCGGTCGCCGCGAGCTCCCGGATGATGTCCAGGATGTCGGGCCCGCGCCACGGCTCCGGCGTGCGGCCCGCCGACTGCCAGCCGATGCCCCACCCGGCCCAGCGGTCCAGGCCCACCCGGTCGGCAATGGCCTGCGCCGAGGCCTCGAGCTGCTCGGGGTAGGGGTCGTCGACCAGGACGCGCTCGGGGAGCGAGTGCGCGGTGAACACCACCTTGGTGGCGTCGGGCATGCCCTCGAGCTGCGCGGCCAAGGACGCGGCCTGGTGCGCGACGTAGGCATCGGCCAGGTGCCACGAGTCCAGCCCGACGAACGGGATGCCGGCGGCGTCGGCCGACTCGGCGGCGCGGCCGTGGTACTGCCCCACGCTGAAGCCCGAGTAGTGCGGTGCCAGCACGAGACCGACGATCTGCTCCACGCCACGCGCCGCCAGCTCGGCGACACCGTCCTCGATGAACGGCTCGGCGTGCTTCTGGCCGAGCGCCACCGTCCAGCGGCCCGGGTCGACGGCCTCGAGGGCGGCGGCCACGGCGTCGAGCTGCGCCTGGGTGCGGGCCGCCAGCGGGGAGATGCCGCCGATGGCGTCGTAGCGGCGCTGCAGGTCTTCGAGCTGCTCGGGCTCGGGGGCCCGGCCCCGACGGATGTGCGTGTAGTAGGGCAGCACGTCCTCGGGCGACTTCGGGGTGCCGTAGGCCATGACCAGCAGGCCGGTGCGGGGACTCATGCGTCAGTTCCTCCGGTGGGGCCGTCGACCGGCCCCTGCGCGTGGACCGTCTCGACCACCCGCTCGAGCACCGACGGGTCGGTCTCGGGCAGGACGCCGTGGCCCAGGTTGAAGATGTGGCCCCGCCCGCCGCCGCGCCGCAGCACGTCGTGGACCGCGGGCTCCGTGGCCGCCCAGCCGGCGGCGACGACCGCCGGGTCCAGGTTGCCCTGGACGCCGGTGCCCGCCGGGAGCCGGGTCCGGGCGGCGTCGAGCGGCGTGCGCCAGTCGACCCCGACGACCTCGGCGCCGGCGCGGGCCATGAGCCCGAGCAGCTCGCCCGTCTGCACGCCGAAGTGGATGCGGGGCACGCCCAGGTCGGCCACGCCCTCGAGCACCTTGGTGCTCGCCGGCAGCACGTACTGCTCGTAGTCGGCGGGGGACAGGCTGCCGGCCCACGAGTCGAACAGCTGCACCGCCGCGGCGCCGTGGGCCACCTGCGACCGGAGCGAGTCCAGCGCCAGGTCGGCCAGACGGTCCAGCAGCTCGAACCAGAGCCCCGGGTCGGAGTGCATGAGGGCCTTGGTGCGCACGTACGTGCGCGACGGCTTCCCCTCGAGCAGGTAGCTGGCCACCGTGTAGGGCGCCCCGGCAAAGGCAATGAGCGGGACGGGCAGCTCGGCCACCAGGTTGCGCACCGTCTGGACCACGTAGGGCGTGTCGGCCTCGGGGTCGAGCGGCCGCAGCCGGTCCAGGTCGGCCCGCCCCGCGAACGGCCGTTCCACGACCGGGCCGATGCCGGGGGCGATGTCGACACCGAACCCGATCGCGTGGACCGGGGTCATGATGTCGGAGTAGAGGATCGCGGCGTCCACGCCGTAGCGGCGCACGGGCTGCAGCGTGATCTCGGTGGCCAGGTCGGGGTCGGCGATGGCCCGGAGGATGGTCCCGGTGCCGCGGATCTCCCGGTACTCGGGGAGCGACCGGCCGGCCTGCCGCATGAACCAGACCGGGGTGTGCTCGGTGGGCAGCCCGCGGCACGCGCGGACGAACGCCGAGCTGGAGTGGTCGGGGGTACCGGTCATCACGGTCAGTCAACCACGCGAGGGCCGGTCCCTTCCCATGGGCCGGCCACGCCCCCCGTGGAGGTCCGTCCGGGGCCGTGGAAGGATCACCGCATGCGACGCAGCATCGACGACGCCCCCGTGCCCGCCCCCGAGTCCGCCGAGGGCGGTGGCGACGACGACCTGACCAGCGTGAGCTGGTCCGTGGGGATCTGCGACGACTACGACGACGCCGGGCTGCGGGTGCAACTCACCGTGGAGGAGCTCGGCGCGGCCGGGACCGGCCTGGTGGCCCACTTGGACCCCGACGCCGCCCGGCGGCTGCGGCTGGCGCTGCGGTCGGCGCTGAAGGAGCTCGGCCAGGACCCCGGCGCCTGACCGGGGCGGGGCCGCCCGTGTGGCCCCGTCACGGTGTCAGGCGTAATGTGTCGGACCCCCTGCATCAGGGTGCTGCAGCGGTCGGGAGGGGCTCGGCCGGCACCTGACGGGCGTCGTTCCAAGGATCCTGTGTCGAACCATCCAGAGCTCGAGGCCGAACAGGCCTACGTCGACCATGCGTACGAGTGTCTCGAGGCGACCCGTCGGTCCATGGCAGAACTGCGTGACGCGGCCGAGGGCGGCGCGGGCGGCACCTTCCAGAACCGCCTCGAGCGCGACGTCGTCCACGAGCAGGTCGGGACCTGGCTCTCCCACCTGGAGTTCGGCGACCTGGCCCTGGTGTTCGGGCGGATCGACACGGAGCCCGTCCTCGACGGCCCCGACCCCACGCCCGACGGCGAGCGCTTCTACATCGGGCGTGTGGCCGTCTCCGACGCCCACCACGAGCCGGTCGTCGTGGACTGGCGGGCCCCGGTGGCCGAGTCGTTCTACCGGGCCACCGGCGTGAACCCGATGGGGCTGCGCCGCCGGCGCCACTTCGCCAGCCGCGGCCGCACGGTGCTCGGCATCGACGACGAGCTGTTCGGGTCGGCCACCGCGGCGCTCGACCACGGCGAGATCCAGGGCCACGGCGCGCTGATCGCCGCGCTCGAGGAGTCCCGCTCCGGGAAGCTGTCCGACATCGTCGGCACCATCCAGGCCGAGCAGGACGTGGTGATCCGCTCCGAGCTGCCCGGCATCGTGGTGGTGCAGGGGGGCCCGGGCACCGGCAAGACCGTGGTGGCGCTGCACCGGGCGGCGTACCTGCTCTACTCGCACCGTTTCCCGCTGGCCGACCAGGGCGTGCTCGTGGTGGGCCCCAACCGGCTGTTCCTCTCCTACATCGAGCAGGTGCTGCCGTCGCTCGGCGAGGCCGGGGTGGAGATCGGGGTGCTCGGTGACCTGGTCCCGCACACCCGGGTGGTGGGGATGGACACTGACGAGGTGGCCCGCGTGAAGGGCGACCCCCGCATGGTGGACGTGGTGCGCAAGGCGGTGCGGGACCGCGAGCGTCCGCTGCGGGAGACACTGCGCGTGCCCTACGGCGTCCAGTACCTGACGGTGACGCCCGAGGAGTCGGCCGACATCGTGCGGCAGGCCCGCCAGCGGTCCCGGACCCACAACGCGGGCCGCAAGCACGTCGAGGACCTGCTCTACCAGCGCCTGCACACCACGTGCCGTACCGACGACGACGTGGCGACCGTGCGGGACCGCTGCCGCCACGACCCGCTGGTGCGCGAGGCGCTCGAGCGCATGTGGCCCGTGCTCACCCCGGCGCAGCTGCTCAACGACCTCTACGGCTCGCGGGCGCTGCTGCGGCTGGCGTCCACGGGCCGGCTGCGCGACGACGAGTGGCCCCGGCTCTTCCGCCCGCGCGTGAACTTCCCGGCCGACCCGGTGTTCACCAAGCACGACGTCCCGGTGCTCGACGAGGCGCTCGAGCTGCTGGGCCCCCGACCCCGCCACAAGGACGCCGATGGGGTGCGGACCTACGGGCACATCGTGGTGGACGAGGCGCAGGACCTGTCGCCCATGGAGCTGCGCATGCTGGACCGCCGCTCGCTCAGCGGCTCCATGACCATCGTGGGCGACGTGGCCCAGGCCACCGGTGCGTGGCCGCACGACACCTGGGACGACGTGCTCGACCACCTGCCGGTGCGGCGCGAGCCCCGGCGCTACGAGCTCACGACCGGCTACCGCCTGCCGGGGCCGATCATGGACCTGGCGTCGCGCGTGCTGCGGGTCGCCGCCCCGCAGCTCACGCCGCCCACCTCGGTGCGCCACCTGGGCGACGCGCCCGTGCTGACCGGGACCGACGACGCCGGCCTGGACGTCGAGGTCGTCGCCGCCGTGCGTCGCGAGGTCGAGCAGGTGGGGTCGGGCAACGTGGCCGTCGTCGTGCCGGGCTCGATGGTCGACCGCGTGGGGGCCGCGCTCGAGTCGGCGGGGGTCGACCACGGCCGGGCCACCCGGCAGGGGCTGGACCGCCAGGTGATGGTGGTGCCGGTCGGCCTGGTCAAGGGCCTGGAGCTGGACTCGGTCGTGGTGGTCGAGCCGGCGCGGATCCTGACCGAGGAGTCGCGCGGGGCGCAGGCGCTCTACGTCGCCCTGACCCGCTCGACCAAGCGGCTGACGGTGGTCTACGCGGGCGAGCTGCCCGACGTCCTCGAGGACCCCGCCCCCACGCTGTTCCCGACCGGCTGAGCCGTCAGACGGTGACCAGGATGCGGTCGGTGGCGAAGGCACCGATGCCGACCGCCCGGCCCTCGATCTCCACCGTGGCGGTGCCGTCCGGCGAGATGCCGGTGAGCACCCCGGAGTGGCCGGGGACGAGCGAGTGCGCCTCCAGGAAGTCCAGCATCCCGGGCTCGAACTCGAGCTCCTCGGGGATGCGGGTGACCGTGAAGTGGGACCCCGGGGCGATGCCGCTCAGGGCCACTGCGTCGGGCGCGGCGTAGCCGGCGCCCGGGATGGGGTTGCCGTGCGGGCAGGTGGTGGGGTCGCCCAGGACCCGGGCAAGGGCCTCCTCGACCGGCTCGGAGATCACGTGCTCCCACTTGCCCGCCTCGACGTGGGCGTCGGCCCAGGAGAGCCCGAGCACGTCGGTCAGGAAGCGTTCGGCCAGCCGGTGGCGCCGGACGACCGCCTCGGCGAGGGACACGCCGGTGGGGGTCAGGCTGATGGTGTCGCCGACCGTGATCAGGCCCTCCGACTCCATGCGCCGGATCATCTCGGACACCGCCGGACGGCTGACGCCGAGGCGCTCCGCGATGCGGATGCGGATCACGTCGATGTCGTCCTCGCGGAGCTCCCAGATCGCCTCGCAGTACTCCTCGAAGGCGGGGTGGTACTCCCGTGACCGGTCGGTGCTCACGGGTCGGAGTGTACGACGTTGTCGGGCGGATCTCCGAGGGCTGTAGGTTCGGCCCCGCCACCGGCAGCACTCCAGGGGGACCCGCATGACCGACCGCAACCGCCGCTTCGAGGACAAGGTCGTCTTCATCTCGGGCGTGGCCCGCGGCCAGGGCCGCTCGCACGCCGTCGCCTTCGCCAGGGAGGGCGCCCGGATCATCGGGTTCGACGCCTGCACCGACCTGCCCAACACGCCGTACCCGCTGGCGACCGAGGACGACCTGGCCGAGACCGTCCGTCTGGTCGAGCAGGTCGGCGGTGCCATGCACGCCGTCAAGGCCGACGTCCGCGACCTCGACGCCGTGCGACAGGTGCTGAAGGGCGGCCTCGACAAGTACGGCCGGCTCGACGTGATCCTGGCCAACGCCGGCACCTACTCGCCCGGCCCGACCCAGTGGCTCACCTCGGAGTCCTGGCAGGAGACCATCGACATCAACCTGACGGGCGTGTTCAACACGGTCCGTGCCGGGGTCAACCGGATGGTCGAGTTCGGCAACGGCGGGTCGATCGTCATCACCTCGTCCACCGCGGGCATCCGCGGGTTCTACGGCGCCCCGGCCTACAGCGCCGCCAAGCACGGCGTGGTCGGCTTCGCCCGGGCACTGGCCAACGAGATGGCGCCCGTGAACATCCGGGTCAACACGGTGCACCCGACCTCGGTCAACACGCCGATGATCAACAACGACGTGTTCCCCCGCCTGGTGCGCATGGACCTCGAGAACCCGACGTTCGACGACGCCGGCGAGTTCCTGGAGACCATGCAGACCATGCCGATCCCGTGGATCGAGGCCGCCGACATCTCGAACGCCATCCTCTGGCTCTGCTCCGACGACGCCCGCTACGTCACCGGCGTGCAGCTGCCCGTCGACGGCGGCGCCATGCAGAAGTCGTCCTGACCGTCCGCCACCAACTACCAGGGAGTCCCACCATGCCGACCGTCGAGCACATGCGTGACGTCGTGGCCCGCTACACCGCCGCCCACAGCGCCGGCGACGTGGACGCGGTGGCCGCGCTGTTCGCCACCGACGCCGTGGTGGCCGACCCGGTCGACGCGCCCGAGCACGTCGGCCGGGAGGCCGTTCGCAACTTCTTCGCCGGCACCCACCAGATGTGCGACTCCATGGAGCTCGTGGCGACCGGGGCGGTGCGCGCCGTGGGGAACTGGGCCGCCGTGCCGCTCAAGGCCGTCACCAAGATCGGCGACCTGCAGCTCCAGGTCGAGATCATCTACGTCTTCACCTTCGGCGAGGACGGCCTGATCTCCGACATGCGGGCCTACTGGACCGCGGACGACATCCGCCCGGTCTGAGGGGCGTCAGGCGCGTCCGAGGACGCGGTCGACGGTGATCTCGAGCGCCACGCGGTCGTCGCGGGGCTCGGGCTCGCGGAAGCGCTCGGCGTAGCGGCGCACGGCCTCGGCCACCCGGTCGGGGTCCTGGGTCACCTGGACGGTGCCCTCGAGCGTCAGCCACCGGCCGCCGTCGACCTGGCTCACGGCGGCCCGGCCGCCCCGGGCGGCGTTGCGGACCTTCTGGCTGCCGGCCCGCGTGATGATGCGGACCAGCCCGGCCCCGGGGTCCCAGCTGAACCCCACCGGCACGACGTGCGGCGAGCCGTCGGCCCGCAGGGTGGTGAGCGACGCCAGGTGGTACTCGCGCAGGAACTCGAGCGCGCTGGGCGGCAGGTCGGCGGGGTGCATCAGACGCTGGAGATGGCCTGGAGCACGTCGAGCTTGGCGGCGCGGCGGGCCGGGAGGATGGCGGCCAGCACGCCGGCGAGCGCCCCGATGACCGTGATGGCCACCAGGGTCGGCACCGGCAGCCGGTAGCTGAAGATGTCGGGGTTGTCGGCCGTGATGACCGCACTCAGCGCGAGCGAGAACCCGATCCCGATCACCAGACCCAGGAGCGTCCCGAACACCGCCACGATGCCGGCCTCCTGACGGATCGACCGGCGCAGCTGCTTCTTGGTCATGCCGACCGCCCGCAGCAGCCCGAGCTCCTTGGTCCGCTCCAGGATGGACAGCCCGAGGGTGTTGGCGATGCCGACCAGGGCGATGATGATGGCGAGCGCCAGCAGGCCGTAGATGACCAGCACGATGGTGTTCAGCGGCCCGCTCTGCTGCTCGGCGTACTCCTGCAGGTCCTGGACCTTGATGGTCGGCAGGTCGGCGACCAGCTTGTCGAGCGCCGTCTGGACCTGGGGCACGTCGGCGGGGGAGTCGGCCACCACGTAGATCGCGTTGTCGATGTTGAAGCCCGGCGGCACGACCTGCTCGAAGGTCGCCATCGGCAGGTAGATCGACGACTGGCCGATGTCGCGCTCGGCGATCACGGTGAGCGTGAGCTCCTGCTCGCCCGACCGGGCGAAGAACATGGGCACCTTGTCGCCCAGCGCCCAGCCGCGGTCGTCGGCGGTCTTCTTCGTGGTGGCGAAGGTGCCGGGGGCCATCTCGGACGGCGAGCCCTCGAGCGCGCCCAGGTTGAGCACCTCGAAGAACGTCGCCGGGTCGATGCCCAGCATGAACTTGTCCTCGCCCGGCGGCGCCGTGTCGGCCGCGCCCGCCAGCCCACCGGTGAGGCTCGGCGTCTCCGGGTTCTCCCTGGCGTGCCGCTTGCCGGCCGCGTCGGTGAGCCGGACCGGGCCGAACCGCACCGGCGAGGCGATCTTCACGCCCGGCGTGGTGGCGACCTGGTCGGCGATGTTGGCGGGGATGCCGGCGCCGATCGAGAACGTCGTCGTGTTGACCACCAGGTCGGCCTTGAGCGAGCTGGAGATCGTGCTGTCGATGCTGGACTTGAGCGAGGCCGCCAGGATGGCGATGACGGTCACGAGCGTGACGCCGATGGTCAGCGCCGCGGCGGTGGCGGCGGTCCGCTTGGGGTTGCGGGCCGCGTTCTCCCCGGCCAGACGGCCGGCGATGCGGCCGCCGGCGGCGAAGGGGACGGCCAGGACCCGGGCCATGGGTGCGGCGATAAGCGGACCCAGGACCAGCGCGACCGACACCAGGATGAGCAGCGCCGCCGCCCCGACCTCGACCAGCGGGTTGGGCCCGACGTCGCTCAGGCCCAGCCCCATGAGCACGCCGCCCAGCACGAGCATGGCCACGCCCCACACCAGGCGGGAGCGGGAGACGTCGGACCGGTCGACCGAGACCTCGGACAGCGCGGCGATGGGCGGCACCCTGGTGGACCGCAGGGCCGGGCCCACGGCGGAGACCACGGTGACGCCGACACCGATGACGAACGCGAGCACGACCGTGCCGACGCCGATGGGTGGGATCCCGCCCTTGACGGTGAACGACGAGCTGAAGGCCTTGGCCAGCCCGGTGCCGAGCAGGGCGCCGAAGATCAGGCCGAGCACCGAGGAGACCAGGCCGATCACGACGGCCTCGAGGAGCGTGGCGCCCAGCACCTGCCGGCGGCGGGCCCCGACCGCCCGCAGCAGCGCCGTCTCACGGGTGCGCTGGGCGACGATGATCGAGAACGTGTTGTAGATGATGAAGCACGCCACGAAGATCGCGATGTAGCCAAAGACGCTCACGAACGTGCCCAGGATGTCGACGAACTGCGAGATCGACTCCTGGTTCTCGGTGGAGAACCGCTCGCCGGTCACGACCTGCTCGCCGGGGAGGGCGGCCGAGATGGCGTTGGTGAGGTCCTGCTGGCTCAGGCCCGGGTCGGCCGCCGCCACCACGTAGGAGAACTCGCCGGGGATCTGGCCGATGCGCTGGGCCACCGGGGTGGTGAACTGCAGCGACTTCGCGCCGCCCGAGTCCTTCCCGTCCTTGCCCAGCCCGGTGAGGCCCACGAGCGTGAACTGCTCGGTCTGCGTCTGGCTCGCCACCGTGACGGTGTCGCCGATCTGGTAGCCGCCGTCCTTGGCCGACCCGAAGTCGAGCGCGATCTCCGAGTCGGTCTCGGGCCCGCGGCCGTCCCGGAGCGTCCCGAAGCGGAGCTGGGGGTCCTCGACCCAGTTGTAGACGATGGTCGGCGGGCCGAAGGAGGAGCCGACGATCTTGCCGTCCTTGCCCACGAGCTGGGCGGTGATGGTCTCGACGATGCCGCTCGAGGCGCGCACGCCCTCGACCTGCGCGACCTCTGCGGCGAGCCCCTCGGGCACGGGCGTGCGGATCTCGTTGCCGAAGCCGACCTGCTGCACCTTGGACGACCGCACGACGGCGTCGATCCCGTCGTAGGTGTCGCCCACCAGCGACTTGATGGAGTCCGACAGGATCCCCGAGAGCAGCTGGGTGCCGGTCAGGAACGCGATCCCCAGCGCGATGGCGACGGCGGTCGTGACCAGCCGGCGCTTGCGCGCAAAGAGGTCCTTGAGGGCGATCCGGAGCACGTCAGTCGCCCAGCTGCTTCATGAGGTCGAGGACGCGGGCCGCGGTCGGCTCGGTCATCTCGCTCACGATGTGGCCGTCGGCCAGGAACACCACGCGGTCGGCGTAGGCCGCCGCCGTGGGGTCGTGGGTGACCATCACGATGGTCTGGCCCAGGTCGCTGACGGCGTGGCGCATGAACTGCAGCAGCTCGCCGCCGGAGCGGGAGTCCAGGTTGCCGGTGGGCTCGTCGGCGAAGACGATGTCGGGCTGGCTGGCCAGGGCGCGGGCCACGGCGACCCGCTGCTGCTGGCCGCCCGAGAGCTCGGACGGGCGGTGGGTCAGGCGGGGCCGCAGGCCGACGGTGTCGATCACCTGGTCGAGCCAGGCCTGGTCGGGCTTGCGGCCGGCCAGGTCCATGGGGAGCGTGACGTTCTCCAGGGCCGAGAGCGTGGGGATCAGGTTGAACGCCTGGAAGACGAACCCGATCTTGTCGCGGCGGAGCTCGGTGAGCTGGGCCTCGGAGAGGTCGTCGAGGTAGGTGTCGCCCACGAAGACGCGGCCGGTCGACAGACGGTCCAGTCCGGCCAGGCAGTGCATCAGCGTGGACTTGCCCGAGCCCGACGGGCCCATGATGGCGGTGAACTTGCCCCGCTCGAAGGTGGCGGTGACGCCGTCGAGGGCGCGGACCTCGGTGTCGCCCTCGCCGTAGACCTTGACGGCGTCGACGGCGCCTGCCGCGGCAAAGGCGGTCTGCTCACTGGTGGACATGCGGCGTGCTCCCTCTGTGGGCCGACAGCGGCCGGGTGGTGTCCGACCGCCGGGCGGTCGGCGCTCCGGAGCCTACCGGGGGTCGTCGGCTGCGGGCTCTGGCGTGGGCAACGCCGGCCCGGCGGCGACCATTCCGGCCGCGTCGTCGGCGGGCTCCTCCGCGAGCGGCAGGAGCGGACCGAGCACGTGCACGTCGTCGGCGGCGTCGTCCAGCCCGGCCCGGGCGTCCACCACGAGGTGGTCGGGCACCGCGGCCACGTCCTCGGCGACGGACCGCCGGTCGTCGGACGCGGCCAGCGCCTCCGCCCCGGCAGGCAGCCAGATGCGGTCCGACAGCGGGGCGACCCACGCCACGGCCCAGCGGGCCCAGTTCTTGATCTCGGTCGGCTGCGCCCGGCGGGCCAGGAGCAGCAGGCGGCGCGCCTCCTTGCGGTCGCGCATGCGGGCCGCGGCCACGCCGCCGACGGTGGCGTACCGGGTGAGCATGTCGCCGTCGGGGATCGGGGTGCGGGCCAGCGCCTCGAGCCCCTGCAGGGCCCAGCGCAGACGGAGGGCGTCGCCCTCGGGCACCGGGCCGACGTCCCGCTCGTTCCAGCGCACCAGCACCTCGGGGGTGTGGGTGACCTTGGCACCGTGGTCGCCGACCGAGCCGAGCAGTCGCAGGCCGACCTCGGTGAGCGACTCGGAGTCGCCCGGGCCGCCGAACCCTCCGACCTCCAGCAGGCGGTCGCGCGTGGTGGTGAACGCACCGGTCCGGAAGCTCACGGTGGCACGCATCCCGGCCGGTCCGACGGGCATGGGCTCGATCTCGCTGGTCGAGGCGTCCAGGTGGCGGTGCTCGCCGGCGCAGCTCACGAGCGCCGCACCGGTGGCGTCGATGATCCGGCCCATGCGGGCGAGCCAGCCGGCGGCGACCTCGTCGTCGGGGTCGAGCACCAGGATCCAGTCGCCGGTCGCACGCTGCAGCCCCGACGTGCGGGCGGCAGCGATGCCGGCGCGCTCCTGGCGCACGATGCGCACCCGGGAGTCGGCCACGGCGCGGGCGGCGGCGACGCTGTCGTCGGTGGAGCCGTCGTCGACCACCACGACCTCGACGTCCACGAAGGTCTGTGCCAGCACCCCGGCGACGGCACGACCCACGACGTCCTCGCGGTCCTGGACCGCGATGATCACGCTGAATCGAGGTGGCACGTCCCCCGTGCGGTGCAACACAGCTGGAGTGTCCCACGATCCGGCCCCGAAGTGGCGGATAGTGCCGGCCCCACGACCGCGCGTGACCTCAGTCGCGTGGGAGCACCCGGTAGACGGTGACGTCGCCGGACCTGGCGAGCTGCTGCAGCTCGAGCTCGGAGGACAGCCGGTCCAACGGCCACAGGTGGCCGTAGCGCGGTTCCTGGTCGATCCAGACCAGGCAGGTCGGGGTCGACGCCAGCGTCGGCTCCAGCTCCTCGAGGTCGTCGACCCGCTCGTTGGACTCCAGGCCCGTGCGCCGCGGGCTCCACCGTGCCTCGACCGCCGGGTAGAGGCCGTTCGGCAGGTTGGAGTAGGTGCGACAGCCCGCAGGGAGTGCTGCGAGCGCCGGGTTCCGCCGCACCTCCACGAAGGTGTCCGACGAGTAGTTGCCGTTGAAGAACGGGTTGCCGGTGAGGAACAGCACGAGCCCGGCGAGCCCGGCCGCGACGTTGGCGCCCGCCCAGAAGCGGGCGGCGAGCACACCGCGGCGGTGCCACGGCTGCACGGTGTCGCTCCCGAGCGCCCGGGTGGAGTCGACCACCACCAGCCCGAGCGTGAGCAGCGGGAAGTACGCGGGGTTCAGGAGCCGCAGGTCGAGCTGGTTGAGCGCCGTCGTGGACCGCACGTAGAGCATGTAGGCCAGGTAGAGCACGGCGGTGAGCAGCAGCAGGCCGGGCCCGCGGCCGAGCACGGCCCAGGCCCGTCGGGCCCGCAGCGTGAACGACGCACCGCCGTTGCCGACGACCTCGACCCCGGCGACGGTGCGGGACGCGCCGAGGACCTTCCAGACCACGACGACGGCGACCGCCAGCCCCACCAGCCCGACGGCGGCCCACACCTTGTCGAACCCGTTGGCCACCCCGGGCAGCAGGAAGCGGCCCAGCGTGGCGACGATGTCGAACGCGTTGTCGACCAGCCCGCGCGCCGAGGGGTAGCGCTCGCCGGTGTAGGTCCCGTCGAGCCCGTGGTTGCGGAGCATCCAGAGCGCCGGCACCAGGACCGCCACGGCCCCGAACAGCGCGGCACGGCCCACCCGGGCCACCAACCTCCGTGAGCCGTCGAGCAGCAGCCAGAGCCCGCCGGTCCCGATGAGCGCGACCGCCACGTAGCGCAGCCCGAACCCGACCCACACCCAGAGCCCCGCCACGCCCGGCCACCACCACGCCGTGCGTTCCTGGGCCGTGAGCAGGGTGAGCAGCAGGCACATGACCACGACGGCGAACGCGAAGTCCGTCATGAGCAGGTGGCCGAACCCGACGGTCGACGAGCCCAGGCCGATGACCAGCGTCCCCAGCAGGACCAGGTGCGGGTCCAGGACCAGGCGCGCCAGCAGCCGGTGGCCCACCAGGACGGCGGCGGCCACCGTCGCGGCGTTGAGCACGACCGCGGCACCGGTGGTGCTGAGCGGAGTGGCCCACGCGACCGCGGCCATGAGCGAGGGCCAGAGCGGCGGCCAGATCGTCAGGGGGCGCTCGAGGAAGTAGCCGAGCCCGTCGCCCGCGAGCAGCGAGTCGGCGATGGCGCGGTACCCGACGCCGTCGTCGCCCGTCGCGATCCCGTGGACGTTGCTGACCAGGACGACCAGCGCCGACACCGCGGCCAGGAGCCCGACCCAGTGGCGTCGGACCCACGCGGCGGCGGGCGGGCCGCCGGCCTGGTCGTCGGCAGTCGTGGTCGGGCTGCCGGCGTCCCCGGTGGTCGTGCTCATCAGGGGGACATCGTCGTGCCCGCGGCCCCGCGAGACAAGTACCCGCCACACGAACCGTGCCGGGCCCGTCCCGGCAGGCTGCCCGGCACCCGGTGACGCGGCGACTCGTATGCTGGCCGGACGATGAAGTGCGACCAGTGCGACGGCGACAACCTCCCGGAAGCACGGTTCTGCTCGTTCTGCGGCCGGTCGCTGACGCGGCCGGTCGAGGAGCGACGGGTGGTCACCGTCCTGTTCGCCGACCTGGTGGGCTTCACGACGCTCGCCGAGCACCGTGACCCCGAGGACGTCAAGGTCATGGTCGACCAGCTGTTCGAGCAGCTGGTCCGGGTGGTGCACGACCACGGCGGCCAGGTGGACAAGATCGTCGGCGACGCCGTGGTGGCGCTCTTCGGCGCCCCCGTGGCCCACGAGGACGACGCCGAGCGGGCGGTCCGTGCTGCGCTGCGGATGCAGGAGGTGACGGCCGAGTACGCCGTCCACGCCGACACGCCGCTGCAGCTGCGCGTCGGGCTCAACACCGGTGAGGTCCTGACCGGCGCGCTGCGCGCCGGTGGCGACTACACGGCGATGGGCGACGTCATGAACACGGCGTCGCGCCTGCAGACCTCGGCCGAGCCCGGCCAGGTGCGCGTGGCCGAGTCGACCTTCCGGGCGACGCACCAGGTGGTCGCCTACGACGCGCTGGGCCCGTTGCAGGCCCGCGGGCGCGAGGTGCCGGTCGACGCCTGGGTCGCCACCTCGGCGCTCCTCCCGCCGGGCTACCGGCCCCGTCGCCGTCGGACGCCGCTGGTGGGCCGCGAGGCCGAGCTCGACCTGCTGCTGACCACGGCCCGGCTCTCCCTCCGCCACCGCCGGGGCCAGACGCTCGTGGTGGTCGGCGAGGCGGGGCTGGGCAAGCAGCGGCTCGCCAACGAGCTCACCGACCAGCTCCAGGTCGAGGACGACGTGCTGGTCATGGCCGGCCGCTGCGTGCCCTACGGCGAGGCCAACCCGTTCTGGCCGCTGGCCGAGGCCGTGCGCTCGGGCGTGGGCGTGGGCCGCGACGAGCCGCGGGAGTCGGCGGTGGCCACGCTGCGCGCCGCGGTGGACGCCGTCGCCGGCAACGTGCCCCGGCTCCGGCCCGAGGTCGTGGTCGACGGCCTGCTGAACCTCCTGGACTACGACGGGCCGCTGCGGCTGCTCGAGGGCGCCAAGGCGCGCGCCGAGACCACGCAGGCACTGCTGACGTTCCTCGAGGCCGTGCTCGAGGACCAGCCGGTCGTGCTGCGCCTCGCCGACCTCCACTGGGCCGACGAGACGGTGCTCGACATGGTCGACGAGCTCACCGAGCAGCTCCAGCGCCTGCCGCTCGTGGTCGTCGCCACCTCCCGCACCGTGCTGTCGTCGCGCTGGGCGCCCAACCCGGGCCGCAACAACGTGGTGGTCCTCCACCTCGACCCGCTGGAGCGGACGGCGGCGGGACGGCTCCTCGACACGCTCGGCGGCGGGGACCTGGACGCCACGACCTACGAGGCGCTCCTGGACCGGGCGGGCGGCAACCCGTTCTACCTGGAGGAGCTGGTGACGCTGGTCGGCCAGCGCGGCGGGCTCGACGCCCCGACGGCCGAGCTGCCCGACACGCTCCGGGGCCTGGTGGCGGCGCGGCTGGACGGCCTGGGGCCGGACGAGCAGGCGGTCATCGAGGACGCTGCCGTCTGGGGCCGGTCGGGCATGAAGGTCACGCTGGAACGGATGGGGGAGTCGATCCGGGGCGTCGGTGACGTCGACGGCGCCCTGGCGTCCCTGGCCGACAAGGACGTGCTGGTGCTCGACGGGGACGCATGGTCGTTCCGCAGCGACGTCATGCGCGAGGTCGCCTACTCCCGGCTCACCCGACGCGACCGTCTGGTCCGCCACGCCGGCACCGCCGACCGGCTCGAGGCGATCTGTGCCGAGCTGGGCTCGGCCGACCGTCCGGACACGCTGGTCCTGGCGACGGCGCGCCACTTCGCCGAGGCGGCGCACCTTGCCGACGAGCTGGGCGAGCCGGCGGGCTACGAGGGTCTCCGCGGCCGTGCCGTCCGGTGGGTCGAGGAGGCGGGCCAGGTGGCGGAGGAGGCGGCCAACTGGCGGCTGGCCGACCAGCTGATGTCGCAGGCGCTCGACCTGGTGGGCGCGCAGGACCCGCCGTCGCGCCTCGAGCTGCTGCTCTCACGGTCCCTGGTGCGCAGCGAGCAGTGGAACTTCGCCGGCGCGCGCCAGGACGCCACCGAGGCGCTGGCCCTGGCCGACGGCACGACGGACCAGGTGCTGCAGGCCCGTGCGCACCTGCGCCTGGGCCAGGCCCTGATGCGCTCGGGGGAGTGGGCCGACTCCGACCGGGAGTTCGACGCCGCGCTGGCGCGCTACGTCGACGCCGGCGACGTCCGGGGCCAGGCCGAGACCATGCGCCAGAGCGGCATGGCCCACCTGCTGCGGGGCGACCACGTGGGTGCGGCGGACCCCATTGCCGGGTCGCTCGACCGGTTCCGGGCGCTCATGGACCGGCGCGGCGAGGCCTGGGCGCTGCAGAACCTGGCGTGGATCGCGTTCGTGGAGGGCCGCGCCGACGGGGCCGAGGTGCTGGCGCTCGAGTCGGAGCAGGCGTTCGTGGAGGTGGGCGACCAGGGCGGGCTGGCCTGGACGCGGGGGCTCCTGGCCTTCATCCGGTTCGGCCAGGGCGACTTTGCGACGGCCCGCGAGCTTGCGGCCGAGGTGCTCCACGAGTCGGAGCGGCGGGGCGACGCGTTCGGCACGGGGATGATGCAGCTGGTCGAGGCGGGCATCGAGCTGTGGTCCGGGCACCCGGCGGCCGCGTCGGAGGTGATCGCGGACGCCGTCGGCCACTTCCGGGCGGTCGGTGACCTGTTCGGCCTGGAGCAGGCACTCGCCCTGCAGGGCCGCGCCCTGGTCATGTCGGGCGACGTCGCCCGGGGCACGGCGGTGCTGGACGAGGCGGCCGAGGTGAGCGTGGGGACCTCGACCACCTTCGCCGCCGCGGTCCGCACGCTGCTCGACGTGCAGCTCGGCCGGCCCGACGCGCTGCGCGGGACCGAGGACCCGGACGTGGCGTCCCGCCAGATGGACGGGACGCTCTCGACCACGCAGCCGGCCGCGGCCCGGGCCCTGGCCCTGGCGCAGGCGGGCCGCTACCCGGAGGCGGTCGAGCTGGCCCGTTCCGCCGTGGCGTCCTCGTCGGCCGGCCTGGGGTACGAGCGGTCGGCCCTGGCCGTCACCGAAGCGGCCGTCGGCAACGTCGACGAGGTCGCGGCGCTGCAGGAGACCGTGCTCGGCGACCCGCGCGCCACCTACCTGGACCGGCTCACGGTGCTCCTGGCCCGCGCGCTGGTCGACGAGCCCGGCGGCGCCGCCGCGCTGGCCCGGGTCCGGATCGAGCTGGGTGCGACCGAGGACCGTGTGGCCGAGGCGCTCGTGGCGCTGGCCTCGGTGGCGCGTGCCGAGGCGCTCGGCACAGCGGACCCGGACGAGGTGGCCGAGGCCGACGAGCTGCTGGCCGGGGTGGACATGGCCAGCACCACGTGGCGGGCGCTCTTCGCCCACATCGCCACGCACCTGGCCGACGAGGACTGACCCCGTCCCGCCCCGGGTCCGGCCCCGGATGCGCCGCACCGGGCACCCTGCCCCCGGGACGGGGGAGGAGTGCCCGGTGCGGTCAGACCTGTGGCGTCAGCCCTTGGGCTGCGGCACCCAGCGCAGGTAGGGCTTCTCGGCGCGCCAGCCCTCGGGGAACTTCTCCTTGGCCTGCTCGTCGGAGACCGCGCCGCCGATGATGACGTCGCCGCCGTCGGTCCAGTTGGCCGGCGTGGCCACCGAGTACTTGGCCGTGAGCTGGAGCGAGTCGACGACCCGCAGGATCTCGTCGAAGTTGCGGCCGGTCGACGCCGGGTAGGTCAGCTGCAGCTTGAGCTTGTTGTCCGGGCCGATCACGAACACCGAGCGCACGGTCAGGGTGTCCAGCTCGTTCGGGTGCACCATGTCGTAGAGGTCGGCGACCGCTCGGTCCGGGTCGGCGATCATCGGGAAGTTCACCGCCTCGCCCTGGGTCTCGGCGATGTCCTTCTCCCACTCGAGGTGCGAGTCCACCGGGTCCACGGAGAGACCGATGACCTTCACCCCGCGGCGGTCGAACTCGGGCTTCAGCCTGGCGACGGTGCCGAGCTCGGTGGTGCACACCGGCGTGAAGTCCTTGGGGTGCGAGAACAGGATGGCCCAGGCACCGTCCTTCCACTCGTGGAACGAGATCGTCCCCTGCGTGGTCTCGGCGGTGAAGTCCGGGACGGTGTCCCCGAGGCGGATGGCCATGGTGCTGCTCCTGTCGTCGTCCGGCGTCGGACGGCCGGACCAAATATCCGACCAAGATAGTCAGGTATTAGCCGACGGCCAAGCGCTGGGCTGTGCCGGACGCCACAGCGCCACGCGTTGCTGCTCGCGGGGGTGCTTGCTACAGTTAGCACCGAGTTCAGATCACCGCCGTCCTCCACACCCCCCGGTGGACGGCCCCCGCAAGGGGCAACCCCCAAGAGGAGCAAGCAATGAGCACCCCCGTCATCGACAAGGTGTCCGAGATCCAGGACTACGTCATCCTCGGCATCGCCTCCGTGAAGGAGCCCGCCACCAACGCCGTGACCACGGTCGTCGACTTCGTGACCGGCCGCGTGGAGACCGTCCCGGCCGTGCCGTTCGCCGAGCGGATCCCCACCCCCAAGGAGGTCATCAACAACAGCGCGAAGTTCGCGACCAACGTGGTGTCCACCTCCAAGGACGTGGCGCTGAGCGTGGCCAAGGCCGCTGCCCCGGTCACCGACCAGCTGCTCGACCGCAAGTCGGCCAAGAAGACGGCCAAGAAGGTCGCCAAGAACGTCGAGTCGATCGCCTCGGTCGCCTGACACACCCCCGCACGGCCGGGTCTCCCCCCACCTGGCCGACAGCGAACCCGCCTGCACGTCCCCCCGGTGCACGGCGGTAGAGCGAAGGACCCGTTCCCCCCACGGGTCCTTCGTTCGCGTCCGGGGGCGGTTCAGCGGTGGACCAGCGCCCCGAGGCGCCGGGCGACGGTCCGGCCGATCGCCAGCGCGGCGGTGGCCGCCGGCGACGGCGCGTTGACCACGTGCACGGCGCGGGGCGACTCGGCGAACTCGAAGTCGTCGACCAGCGTGCCGTCGGGGCGCAGCGCCTGGGCCCGGATGCCCGAGCCCGCCGGGACCAGGTCGTGGGCCCGCACCTCGGGGACCATCCGCCGCAGCTCGCGCGCCACCAGGGCCACCGAGCGCGAGCGGAGCAGCTCGGCCGCACCAGTGGTCCAGTAGCGGGCGGCCAGCCGCCGCAGGCCGGGGTCGCGGGCCAGCTCGACCGTGTCCTGGACGTCCAGGCCACCGGCGTAGGCCTCGCGGCCGAGGGCCAGCACGGCGTTCGGGCCGGCGTGCACGAGGCCGTCGACACCGCGGGTCAGGTGGACCCCCAGGAACGGCCACCGGGGGTCGGGCACGGGGTAGATCATCGTGCGGCACAGCTCGGCCGCCGCAGGGCGGAGCGACAGGTAGTCGCCGCGGAACGGCACGATGCGGACCCCCGGCTCGGCCCCGCACCGGCGCGCCACCCGGTCCGACTGCAGCCCGGCGCAGTTGACCAGCCAGCGTGTGCGCACCGCCCCCGCGGTCGTCGCCAGCCCCAGGCCGGCCGGCGCGACGGCCACGCGGAGCACCTCGGCCCGTGGGACGAGCACCCCGCCGCGGGCCAGGACCTCCTCCACCAGCGCCCGGGTGACCGCCGCGTAGTCCACCGCCGCGGCCGACGGCACGTGCAGCGCCGCGATGCCGCGGGCGTGCGGCTCGACCGCCCGCAGGCCGGTGCCGGACAGCCGGTGCGTCTCGACGCCCCCGGCCCGGGCCCGCCGCTCGATCTCGGCCAGCGGACCCAGCTCCGACGTGCGGGTGGCGACCACCACCTTGCCCGACTCGGCCAGCGGCAGGCCGTGCTCGCGCACCAGGTCCACCAGCGCGGCGCGGCCCTCCCGGACGAGCTCGGCCTTCTCGGAGCCCGGCCGGTAGTAGCACCCGGAGTGCACGACGCCGGAGTTGCGGCCCGTCTGGTGCTGCGCCGGCCCGGACTCCTTGTCGAGGACCACGACGTCGAGGCCGGGCAGCTCGTCGAGGACCGCTCGGGCAGTGGCCATCCCCACGATGCCGGCGCCCACCACGACGACGTCGGCGTCGACGGTCACGTGGGTGCGCTGGCCGGACCGTTGTCGTCGGCCGGCCGCCGCTGTCCCGCCCGCCCGTACTGCCCGGCCTTGCGGCGGAGGAACGGCGACTCGATGAACCGCCACGAGAGCTCGGCCACCCCGAAGCTGGCCAGGAACAGCACGCCGGTGCGCACCAGCAGGCCGACCTTGGACCCGGCGCCGGGCACCAGCGGGTTCAGCACCTCGTGCCACAGGTAGAGCCCGTAGGAGCGCTTGCCGACCCAGACCACGACCGGCAGCGAGAGGACGGTGGCCACCCTGCCCGTGCCGTGCCGGTGGACCCAGAGCAGCACCGGGGCGATGCCCAGCAGGGCGAGGTTGAAGCCCACCGACTGGAACGGCGTGAAGAGCTCGACCCGGCCCGCCAGCAGCAGCTCGGCCACCAGCAGGAGCGCCCCGGCGCCGGCCAGGACGTCCAGGGTCCGGGAGCCGTCCGCGCCGCCGAGCAGCCGCGGGCTGCGCCGGCCGAACGCCAGCAGGCAGCCCAGGACGAGCATGTCGAACCGCATGGCGGAGAACCGGTAGAGGACCTGGGCCAGGTAAGGCAGGTCGGCGTCCCGGAAGGGCGCCTCGGCCGACGCCGACAGGTCCACGTCGAACAGCGGCGCGGTCAGGCGGACCGACATCCAGAACACGATGAACGCGACCGACGCCCCGACGAGCACCTTCTGGCGCTTCACCGTGGCGATGGCCCCCACCAGGGCCAGCGGCCAGAAGAAGTAGAACCACTCCTCGACCGACAGCGACCACAGGTGGAACAGCACCCGGGGCGAGTCCTCGGTCGGGAACCCGACGAACCCCAGGAACAGGTGGTACGAGTACAGGGCCGCGGCGGCCAGCTCGGCCCACACCACCGGGTACTCCCGGCCGATGAACACGGCGACCACCGCGTAGAGGGCCAGGACGGCGTACATGGCCGGGAAGAGCCGCAGGATGCGCCGGTGGTAGAAGCCCCGGAAGTCCACGCCCCGGTCCCGACGCTGCTCGTCGAGGAGCAGGTTGGTGATGAGGAAGCCCGACAGGACGAAGAAGACGTCCACGCCGATCAGCCCGCCCACGAACAGCGGCCTGTCGAGCACTAGGAAGTGGAAGAGCATCACCACGACCACGGCGAACGCGCGCAGGCCGTCGAGGCGGGCCTCGTACTCGAGCGGTGCGGCGTCGACCCGGACCGGTCCGACCGCAGTGGTCATGCGTCGTCGTCCTCGGCCCGCTCCGGCGCGGGCGCCAGGTCCTCGACCGGTCCGTGGTGGCCGCCCCGGTGCTGGTCGAAGCCGGGCAGCGCACTGTCGTCGGGCGCGGTGCCCGGACGGTCCAGCCCGAACTCACTGAGCGGCTCGGTCCCCTCGAACAGGTCGAGCGCCGGCGCCTGGTGGCGCTGGGACGCGGCGGCCAGGTCGGCGGCCTTCTCCTCGGGCCGTCGGTAGCGGGTCTCCTTGAGCCGGAGGAACGGCTTCTCCACGAAGCGGAAGGACGCCATGCCGGCCAGCACCCCGAGCGCGGAGACGACCAGGCCGACGGCGTACTTCTTGGCGCCGTACGACTCGTCGATCAGTCCCAGGAACGGCAGGGCCACGGGGATGTGCCAGAGGTAGATGCCGTAGGACCGGGCGCCCAGGTAGCGGAACGGCTGCCAGGCCAGGGCACGGCCGTACACGGTCGCCGGCCGGAAGAACAGGTCGAGCGTGATGGGGGCCAGGCCGAACAGCGCCAGCTGGTACACCGGCCCGCCGAACAGCCCGAAGCCGGGGATGCGGCCACCGCCGACCAGGATCCCCACGAACAGGACCCAGCCGACCGGGCCGAGCCACGCGAGCAGGCGCAGGACGTGCGCGGGGACCGGCCGGGGGATGGCGCGGGCCACGAACGCCGTCAGGCAGCCCAGGACGATCATGTCGGGCCGGACCGCGGCGATCCGGTAGACGACCCCCTGCCAGGTGACGTCGCCCTCGTCGACGAACCGGCCGACGTTCGTGGGGTTGAACTCGATCATGTAGTTGAGCCGCACCCGCAGGAACACCATGACGGCGATGAACACCACCGCCCCGACGATCAGGTTGCGGTCGTTGCGGCGGGTCGCCTTCTTGAGGGTCCGGTTCAGTACGAGGGGCCAGACGAAGTAGAACTGCTCCTCGACCGTGAGGCTCCAGGTGTGGCCGATGAGCCCGATGCGGCCCGGCAGGAACGCCGCCACCACGTAGTAGCTGTAGGTGGCGGCCGCCACGAGCTCGACCCACCACAGGTCCGCCTCGGCGACGGCCTCCGGCGCCAGGACCTTCACCACCAGCATGAACAGCAGGAAGATCCCGAGCATGGCGTACATGGCCGGGAACAGGCGCAGCACGCGCCGGGAGTAGAAGTTCTTGAGGCTGACGGTCCCGGTGGCGTACTTCTCGTCGAGCAGCAGCGTGGTGATCAGGAAGCCCGACGCCACGAAGAACCAGTCGATGACGATGGGCGTGCCCAGGAACTTGTCGAGCAGGCCGGCGTGGTAGCCGACGACGATCAGGACGAAGATGCCGCGCAGGCCGTCGAACGACGGGATGTGTCCCAGCCGTTCGCCCTCGACCTTGATCAGCCGTTGTCCGTCGCTCACCGTTCGGATCCGTTCTCCCCGGGAACGCCCCGGAAAACTCCCCCGGGGCACGGTACCGGCAGACCGCCCCGGCTCCCACCCGGCGGGCGGGGGCAGACCTGCCCCGTCAGACGTCCAGGGACTCGCGGTCGACAAGGTCGGAGTGGTCCAGCAGGTACTGGCGCCGCCGCCCGACGTCGTTGCCCATGAGGGTCTCGAAGAGGGCCGCCGCCGCGACGCCGTCCTCCATGGTGATGCGCCGCAGGATCCGTGTGCCCTTGTCGAGGCAGGTGACCGCCAGCTCCTCGACGTCCATCTCGCCCAGCCCCTTGAACCGCACCCACTGCAGGTTCTCGGCCTTGCGGTTGCCCTTGGTCAGCTCCTCGGTGAGGTCGAGCTTCTCCTGCTCGCTGAACGCGTGCACGACCTTGTCGCCCACCTTGACCGTGTAGAGCGGCGGCTGGGCGGCGTAGACGCGCCCCTCCTCGAGGAGCGGCCGCATGTAGAGGTGGATGAGCGTGAGCAGCAGGCACCGGATGTGGCTGCCGTCGACGTCGGCGTCGCACAGGATGATGATCCGGCCGTAGCGGGCGTTCTCGATCTTGAAGTCGGCGCCCTGGCCCGCCCCGACGGCGGTGAAGAGCGCCTGCGCCTCGGCGTTCTCGACCACCTGCTTGAGGGTGGACTTGCCGGCGTTCACGACCTTGCCCCGCAGCGGCAGCACGGCCATGTACTCGGCGTTGCGGCCGGCCTTGGCGGGCCCTGCGGCCGAGTCGCCCTCCACGATGAGCAGCTCGGAGTCCTCGCCGTGCTGGCGGCAGTCGGCGAGCTTGTCGGGCATGCCGGCCGAGTTGAGCTGGGCGGCGCGGCGCTTGGCGTCCTGGGTGGCCTTGGTGCTGACCCGGGTCAGCACGGCCTGCGCCACCTTGTCGCGCAGCGCGGCGACGTGGGTCTTGCGGCCGACCGACTCGATCCAGTTGGTGAGCCCGGCCCGCACGACCTCGTTCACGATGCCGGTGATGGGCGGCGTGCCCAGCTCCTGCTTGGTCTGGCCCTTGAACTGCGGCTCGGGGAACGTGACCTTGACGGCGGCGACCAGCCCCTCCTGGACGTCGGTCTTCTCGGCCCGGTCCTGGCCGGACCTGGACAGCTTGGCCAGCTTCTTGGTGCCGGTCAGGAGCGTGTCGTTGACCACCTTGGTGAGTGCCCGGTCGAACCCGGCGACGTGCGTGCCGCCCTCTGGGGTGGGGATGGTGTTCACGAAGCTGGTGACCACCGTGTCGTAGCCCTTCGTCCAGCGCATCGCGACGTCCACCGTGCACTGCCGCTCGACCACGGTCATCTTCCCGTCGACCGGGACCTTCTCCTCGAAGGTGCCCGTCCCGTGGAGCGTGATGACCTCGGTGACGGCCTCGCCCACGGACTGCGAGTCCACCAGGTCGGCGAGGCCGCCCTTGGCGACGAACTCCTCGTCCTTCCCGCCGCTGCGCTTGTCCGACAGGCGGACCTTGAGGCCGGGCACCAGGAAGCACACCTGGACGCAGTGCTCGCGGACGAGCTGCGGGTCGATGCTCAGGCCGGGGTCGAACACGTCGAGGTCGGGCCAGAACCGGACCCGGGTGCCCGTGCGCTTGGGCGGCACCTTGCCGGTGACCTTGAGGCTGGACCCGGGCTTGAAGCCGCCCTTGGCGTCGATCTGGCCGGGGACCCGTTCGACGAAGCAGAGGCGGTGCGTGGCGCCGTCCCGGTCGACCTCGGCCACGACCTTGGCCGCGAGCGCGTTGACGACCGACGCGCCGACGCCGTGCAGGCCGCCCGACGACGAGTAGGCGCCGGTGCCGAACTTGCCGCCGGCATGGAGCTCGGTGAACACGATCTCCAGCGCCGTGCGCGCGCCGTCCTTTTTGCCGATCGGGATGCCGCGGCCGTTGTCGGACACCTCCACCGAACCGTCCTTGTGGAGCGTGACCTCGATCAGGTTGGCGAACCCGGCGGCGGCCTCGTCCACGGCGTTGTCGATGAGCTCCCACACCAGGTGGTGCAGGCCCTCCGGCCCCGTGCCACCGATGTACATGCCCGGCCGCTTGCGGACGGCGTCGAGGCCGGCGAGCAGCTGGATGCTCTTCTCGTCGTAGGAGTCGTTCGTGCGGTTCGTCGGTCCGCTGCCGGTCGTGCGCGCCATGGCTCGTCAATCACACCACGGGGTGGCGACGGCACCGGGGACCGTGCGGCGGACGGGGGCGGAGACGCTCACCACCGGCCCGTCCCGACGGCCAGGAACCGGCGCTTGGTGGCCTTGGACGCCAGGTCGCGCGCCGTGTGGGGGACGGTGAGCGGCTCGGCCTTGGGGTCCGGCCGGGTGGGGTTGTCCGCCTGGCCCACCACCACCAGCAGGCCCTCCTCGGGGCCGACGTAGGCCCAGTCCAGCTGGGACTCGGTCCGGAACTTGGTCAGCCGGAGCCCGCCGGTGGCCCGACCCTTGAGCGGGATCTCCGCCGCGTCCGTGACCTTCGCGGTCTGGGCGTCGGACACCGTGAGCACGATCGTGTCGTCGTCGGCGGTCCCGGCCGCCACCACGGTCGCGCCGTCGGTGAGCTTCATGCCGGCGACGCCGCCCGCGCCGCGGCCCTGGACGGCGACCGTGCCGGCGCCGCACCGCATGGCCTGCGCGTTCGACGACACGGTCACGACCTCGGCCGAGTCGGGGGCCGGGAAGACGGCGACCACCTTGTCGCCGGGCTTGAGCTTGATGCACGGCTTGGCGGCGGGGGTGCCGCAGACCTCCTCGACCGTGAGCCGCTTCATGACGCCCTGGGCGGTGACCAGCATGAGCGGCGGCGGGACGTCGCCCCCGGCCGGGGCGGTCACCACCGACAGGACCTCCTCGCCCTTGTCGAGCGGGGCCAGCTCGCCGACGGCGGTGCCGCGGGACCGCCCCGTGACCTCGCCGAGCGCCATGACCGTGGTGGGGCAGACCCGGCCGCGGCTGGTGACCAGCCACAGCTGCCCGTGCGTGGTCGTCCCGACCCGGGCCGTGAGGACGTCGTGGCGGCCGAACGTGCCGGCCCGCCCGCCGTCGACCGGCTCGCGGCCCAGCAGGCCCGACTGCGAGAGCGTCACGACGCACGGCTCGTCGGCCACGTTGGCGATCTCCTCGGCCATCGCCTGCTCGAGCGTGACGTCGTCGAGCTGGTCCGGCGTGAGCACACGGGTGCGCCGCGCCGTGCCGTACTTCTCGGTGAGCTCGTCGAGCTCCTTCAGGACGATGGTCCGGCGCCGCTGCTCGGAGGCCAGGATCTTCTCGAAGTCGTCGATCCGGGTGCGCAGCTCGCCCGCCTCGGTCTCGAGCTCCAGCTTGGCCAGGGCGGTGAGCCGACGGAGCTGCATGTCCAGGATGTGGACGGCCTGGACCTCCGACAGGTCGAGCTCTGCCATGAGGCGGTCGCGGGCCTCGGTGGCGTCCTGGGAGGACCGGATGATGCTGACGACCAGGTCGATGGCGTCGAGCGCGACCAGCAGTCCCTCCACCAGGTGCAGCCGGCGGCGCGCCTTCTCCAGGCGGAACTCGGTGCGGCGCCGGACGACCTCCAGACGGTGGTCGACGTAGTGCTGGCACAGGTCGTAGAGGCCGACGGTGGTGGGCACCCCCTCGACGAGCACGACGTTGTTCACGCCGAACGTCTCCTCGAGCGGGGTCTGCCGGTAGAGCTCGGTGAGCACGGCCCGTCCGTTGGCCCCGGGCCGCAGCTCGATCTCGATGCGCAGACCGGTGTGGCGGTCGGAGGTGTTCTTGACGTCGGTGACCATCGGGAGCTTGTCGGTGCGCATGAGCTCCTGGATGCGCGAGACGACCCGCTCCGGGCCGACCTGGTAGGGGAGCTCGGTCACGACGATGCCCTCGCGGGCCCGGGTCAGCTGGACCACCTCGGCGGTGGCGCGGACCCGAAAGCTGCCGCGCCCGGTCTCGTACGCCTCGGCCAGGCCGTCGTCGACCACGATGCCGCCCGAGGGGAAGTCGGGTCCCGGTACCAGGGCCATGAGCTCGGCCGTGGTGGGCTTCGGCCGGCGCTTGGTCATGACGAGCCGGATGGCCTCGGTGATCTCCCGCAGGTTGTGCGGCGCCATGTTGGTGGCCATACCGACGGCAATACCGGCTGCTCCGTTGACGAGCAAGTTTGGAATTTTGGTCGGTAATACGCTTGGCTCTTGAAGGGAGTCATCGAAGTTAGGGCGGAAGTCGACCGTTTCTTTTTCGAGGTCGTCGAGCATTTCTTCGGCAATTTTTCGCAAACGCGCTTCGGTGTAACGCATGGCTGCCGGACTATCGCCATCGACAGAACCAAAGTTTCCTTGCCCGTCTACTAAAGGATAGCGCAAAGACCAAGGTTGCGCCATGCGCACCATAGTGTCGTAAACAGAGCTGTCGCCGTGCGGGTGGTATTTTCCGAGTACTTCACCGACAATTCTTGCTGATTTCTTGTAGGGACGATTCGAGAATACGCCGAGATCTTGCATGCCGTAGAGCACGCGGCGGTGTACCGGTTTGAAACCATCGCGTACATCTGGGAGTGCGCGCGATACAATAACAGAC